>JAFAWA010000040.1 GCA_019242155.1 Terriglobia bacterium
AACGTGTTCAATCGGGCACGATGGGCGGATCCGACTTCGACGAATGCGTTGATGACGCAGACCAGGAATCCGATTACAGGTCAAACCATCAGCGGCTTCGGATACCTCAACACGCAGGTCGTCAGTTCGACCACGCCGACGCCGGTGTTCACAGTGGCGAATTCACCTCGCAGCGGTATGGTCGTCGCTAGATTCCGGTTCTGAAGCAGGCAGAGTTCGGTTACTTGATGATGCATAGGAGATGGCGGTGTCCGCAGCGGGTCTGAGAGTGGTTTCTTGAGCGTCGATCCGTGGCTGCCATACTGGAGGCCCGCTCCGCAGGCGCGGGTGCGGCTGATCTGCTTCCCCTACGCAGGGGGCGGCGCCTCGGTGTTCGAACGATGGCGTGCGGATTTTCCGCGCGAGATCGAAATATGCGGCGTACAACTGCCCGGCCGGGAAGGAAGGCTCACCGAGCGCTGCTTCACGCGCATGGACCCGCTTGCGGATAGATTGGCGGACATTCTCTCCCGCTACAGCGATGCTCCGCTTGCGTTCTTCGGGCATAGCCTGGGGGCGCTGATCGCTTGGGAGACTGCGCGGCGGCTGGCCGGACACGGAAGTTTGCTGAAACACCTGTTCGTCTCGGGACAGCGCGCGCCGCATCTGCCGGGAGATGGCAGAATGACTCACCTCTGGCCCGACGCGGAGTTCAAAGACGAACTGCGGCGCCTCAATGGAACACCGGGCGATCTGCTGGAAAATGAGGAACTGATGCAACTGGTGCTGCCGCTTTTGCGGGCGGATATCGGCATCTCGGAATCGTACGTGGAGCAAAAACGGGAGAAACTCACGTGCCCGATCTCCGCGTTTGGAGCGCTCGAGGACGATGTTCCGCCGGAGCAGTTGACTGCCTGGGCGGAGTGCACCACGAACCGGTTCCAACTGCGCATGATGGCAGGCGATCACTTCTATTTCCGCGCCTCGAGGCAGCCGCTGACGGGCGCGATTATCGCGGACCTGCGGTCTCAGGAGTAGAAACGGCGGGCTTCAAGGCGCTTACCGAGTAATAGGTCGGATAGTGTTCGAGCACGCGCGCGAAGTCGCCGAGCAGCCAGCGATCGAGGGCGCGCAGAGGCCGGGTGGCGGCGAATTCGCGGAGACACCGGCAGAAACCGGGATAGACTTTGGCAGTGATGTTTTCGATACGGATCTCCCGAAACCCGGCCTCGCGCAACAGGCCGGAGTAACGGCTCATATCGTACTTGTTCGATTTCGGAATCTGCCAGAAGCGGTCGATGGCCGCGGCAAACAGAATTTCGCGCACGAATCCAACCCCGCGGCTTCGAACGAATTTGCGGTCGATGTGGGCCGTGCTGTAGGCCACATCGGTTGTCACCAGGCGGCCGGCGGGCTTCAGGACACGAAAAGCCTCGGCAAAAAACTTCTCGCGCGGGTTGAAGTGCATAGCGCATTCGAGCGCGATGACTTTTTCGAAGCTTGCGTCGGAAAAGCGCAGTTCGGTCGCATCGCCGAGTGAAAACTCCAAGCGGCCTTGAAGGCCAAGCCGGCGCGCTTCCGAGCCAGCCGACTCGATGTGCATAGGTGTCAGGTCGATACCGTCGATGCGGGCGCAACCGAATTCTCGAACCCATAGGAAATCCTGCTCGCCAAAACCGCAGCCGGCGTCCAGGACGTGGTCGCCGGGCGCAAGCTCGGCGAGACGTCCTACCAGCCTCACGAGTTCGTCGGCCGCCTCGCCGGGTGTGTCCACTCCCTGGGTCCAATAGCCGTAATTCAGATAGCGTTTACCGCCGTAAAACTGGGAGAGGTCGCCCAGCGCGTTATAGATACCGGGCACGCCGGCGTTCATGGCTTTCCGTACGGCGGCGAATGCGCTCACGGGACGAGTCCTTTAGTGCGGAAGTAGCCGAAGTAGGTTCGTAAGAGCTCCTCGTCGAAGGCGGGGCACGCGATGCCGCTGCCGCCGAGCGCGGAAGCTGTCTCGAAGCAATCGAACCACGTACTGGAGCCGCGCCCGCTGTCTTCGCCATCGAACAGAGCAAGGAAAGGCGAGAGCGCAACTTCGCGGCCGGAAGCGGCGGACGCCCGGAGCATGCGCAGCCACTCGGGATAAGCCACTCGGTGCAGCGGGTATCCCAACCGCCCTGCGATTTCGACCAGGTGGTCGAGACCGAGCGGCTTTGCGGCCAGGAGGTGATAGGTCCTGCCTTCGGATTCCGTCCGGCCGGCGAGATATGCCACGGCCGAGGCGGCATAATCCACGGGAACGGCGCAGATGTCGAAATCGATATCTGGCGCCGCGCCCATTTCGATGTAGCTGCGCAGGGCGAGCGAGAGAAAGCTGCTCGTGTCGCAAGCGCCGGAGATGCTGTGGCCGGCCACGCCGGCGGGCCGGTAGATCGTCACCGGCAGTCCGCGCGCACGCGCGCTTGCGACCATGCGCTCGGCCACCCACTTGGTTTGGGAGTATCCGCCGTACAGGGGCTCGCCATGATCGAGGGGTGATTCCTCCATGTAGCGCAGGCGGGGGCCTTCGCTCCACAGCGGAAAAACGGCAACGGTAGAAATATAGTGCAAGGGTTTGAGGCGTCCGCGCAGCGCAAGGCGCAGTATCTCGCGCGTACCCGCGACATTGGGCGCTTCCAATTGAGCGTAGCCATAGAGAAAGTTGACCAGAGCGCCCGAGTGATAAATTGCACTGCAAGAGCCGGCGATGGCGTTGAAGCGATCTTCCCCAAGACCGAGCAGCGGCAAAGCAAGGTCGCCGGGCTCCGGCAAAATCCGGTGTTCGAATCGGCTTTCCCACAAGCCGTAGTCACTGAGATTCCGGCGAATGCGCTCGAGGCCCGAATTTCGGTCCGATGCGCGAACCAGACAGGCCACTTCGCAATCGGAGCGGCGCAGAAGTTCACGGAGGAGCCACGCGCCTAAAAAGCCCGTGGCGCCGGTCAGAAACCTACGGGTGTGCTCAAGGGCACGGGCCGCCGGCAGCGGAAGGCGGTCGATGTCCGAGGCCGCGAGCGCGCGTAGTTCCGTGGTCGTTTTACCTGCGGCGTGATCTTTTCGGCCGTAGCGTTCGAGCTTCACATCGCCGGCTTCGGGTTGCTCCAGGGCGGTCCCGCCAACCAGGGAATGCAGTAATTCGTCGCCGTCGTCCAGCCGGAACCAGGGTCGGATGTCATCGAAATTCAGGCTGCCGATTTGGCAGAGACCTAACTGGAGGCGCGCGGCCGTCTCTTCCAGCAACTGAGTCATCATGCCGGTTTCAAGAGTCGCGAAGCGAATGCTGTGCTCGCCATAGATGGGCGCGATGGCGGCGAGGCGCAGCACCAGGAATATGGAGAATGCCGCACGCTCAAAAATGCCGCGGTTGAGGAAGGGTTCGTGGATCTCGCCGCCGATTTCCGCTCCAGGCGCCACCAAGACCAAGGCGCCCGCCGCGGGGTCGAAATAGTAGAGGCCATGCGCCAGGCCCTCGACCCGGCCGGGTTTGATATGCACATAGACCTGCACGGGGTAGAGACCGCCGGCGGATGCATAGCGCCGCTTCGGCTTACCGTCCACCGAAACCTCGGACAGGCTCGTCAGCAGGTCACCGAGCGAGCGCGCGGTGACGAGTTCCGTTTTGTATCGGCGATGGGTTCTGCGGGCCGTGTATTCCTGCGAAGACGTCGCGCTCCCTATCGGAATGCGCGGTAATCCGCCGAGATCGCGGCGGATGCCGTGGGCTTCGGCCTTGAACCGCTCGCGAGCGCCGTCATCGGTAAGAATTTCGGGAGCCGGAGCAGCCGAAGCACGCGGCTCGAAGCTGCTGCTCAGTGCGGCGAGGGTGGGC
>JAFAWA010000255.1 GCA_019242155.1 Terriglobia bacterium
GCGGCTGGGGTCGACGTTGGGGTAAGAGACGTACCACCACCATTGATTGCCGACTACCTGGACCGAAAGTGGATTTTGCCCGCCCAAATGCGACAGCCCCTTTCCCGTGGACACGCTTGCTACCAGCAGTCCCAGAAGGATGACTACCGTCCCACCGGTGGCGACGGCCACGTTTCGGGTTACACGCTTTTCGGTCGCGCCTGCGGGGAGGTGAAAGCGCTGCAGCGATTCCTGGTCAGTGTCCCGCGGCCTGCGCGCGAGCGCGCCCACGGTCAGAGCGATGACGGCTACAAAGATCGCGCCCAGAAGATACAGGAAAAACCAGAACAGCCATTGAATTTTTCCGGCTCCGGGCCCGGCGGCATCCACGGCCGACTGCTGTACTCCCGCACATCCGGCCAGCCAGCATGACGAGAGCGCGATGCCCGCTAGGCGTCTCATTTGGTCGCTCCATCGACTACGCTGTGAAGAGTCGGCTGCGGCTGGATGGAGTCGGTACGCGCCGGAGTTGCCGATACGGGCTCCTCATGGTTGATGGAGCGGACGTATGCGACGATCTGCCAAATCTGATATTCCGGGATGCGCCCTCCCCAGGCGGGCATGCCGTTGGGGCGGCCTTTAACGATAGTGTCGAACAGATTCTCCGGCTGTCCGCCATAGACCCAATCCTGCTTAACCAGCGGCGGACCGATGGCGCCGCCACCATGGGCGTGGCAGCCGGAGCAGTTGTACCAGTCGAACAGTCTTTGTCCCTCGGAAATCGCGTATGCACTTTTATCGTAGGGGTTGCTTACGACCTGTGCGGGCTGCGAGCCTCCGGGTTGGAGCGGGCTCTCGCGTGCCGCATCGCCGAAGACTGCTACCCGGGACGGCGCGGGACGAAAATCGCGCTTTTCCCGTTGGCACGATGTCACTAAGAAGATGCAGCACGCGATGGCGGCCGAGGACCGCATGCTTTGCCTCCTTCGGGCTCCGCGACTTGAGGCACACCGTAACTTCGCAGGAGCGCTTGCACCGATGTGCACGCGCCGTCGAGAGCCTGATCGAGTTTTTGGCGGAGCGGCTCATCACCTTTTCGAACACCTACAGAAATACCATAGCGGAACGGAACCCCTAAATAGACCGCAGGCGAGACGGGCGCAATGTCGAAACGTGTATTGTGGCGGGCGGCGAAATAGCCGGCCAGAGGGCCCCAAACAATTGCCACGTCCACATCCCCAGACGCCACGGCATCGAGCAGACGGGCGGGCGGGTTCGGCTCGCCGTAAGCGCCGAACAGGCTGAATCCCGTGATGTTGGCGGCCAACCCGCGATGCGCGAGCGCATAAGCGGGGGGCGCGTAATCATCGCCTACGACGTGGATGCCGATGCGCCAATTAGAGAAGCGCGAATCTGCGAGCGAGGTGATTCGCAGATCGCGGTCTTTGCGGGAAACGAAGACATAGGTGGAGTGGTAATAAGGTCGTGTCGTACCGGCCGAGTCGAGCGAACTTGGAATACTCATGACGGCATCACAACGGTCCTCACCGAGAGTCTGTTCGATGAAATTCTTCCGTTCGCTCCACCATGTATAGGCAACACTCCTTCCGATCCGGTGTGCCAGCAGTTCCGCAAGGCGATTTTCCAGGCCTTCGCCGCTGCGACTGGAGAACGGCAGATTGTTAGGATCGGCGCATACACGAAGCACATTGACGTCCGCGCCTATAAGGGGAAGGGCGGACAGGAACAGTACGCTAAGGGAGCGCGAATGCATAGAGCATGCCCCCTTTGGTAGTGAACTTTCCGAGGTCGGCCATCGCGTTGCCGAAGCCCAAGGCGGCGGTGCCGTCCGCGGCAGGGTTGAGCCCTCCCGAAACTACCGCGCCCGACCAGCCGCCAACCCCGGACAGAATGGCAATGTACTCTTTGCCGTCGGGTCCTTTGTAAACTACAGGCTGTCCGACCGTCCCAGAGCCGAGCTTGAACTGCCATAAGGGTGTGCCGTTGCGCGCGTCGAGCGCTTTGAACCAGCCGTCCATGGTTCCGTAGAATACGACGTCTCCGGCGGTGACTACGGCCCCGCTCCAGACGGGCAACTCCTCTTTAATTTTCCAAACCGCTTTAGCATTCACCGGGTCCCAGGCGGTAAATTCTCCGCGGTTGCCGCCCGGGCCCGCGTACATCTTTACGTTGGCGCCGACATACGGGGTTCCGGCGATGTAATTGGCCTGTACGCCTTGAATTTCGTAACAGAGATTATTGTGTGGAATATAGATCAGTCCGGTTCGGGGCGAAAACGCCGACGGCTGCCAGTCTTTGCCGCCCGGTGGGGCAGGGCAGATGTCGCGAGTGGTCTTGAATCCCGTGGTTTTGGATTCGACGATCTTGATGCGACCGGTCTTGAGGTCCACATACTCCGTCGTGTTCTGGAATGCGAAGGCCTCGGCACTGATCACTTCGCCCGTGGCCCGGTCCATGATGTACATGCGGCCGTCACGGTCCGGGTGGGCTAGAACCTTGCGTAAACGTCCGTTGATGGTGAGGTCGAGAAGGATGTTCTCATTGACGGCGTCATAATCATGGTCATCGTGCGGAAAGATCTGGTACGCCCAGATCGCCTCTCCGGTTTCCGGACGCCGTGCGAAGATTGTGCAGGCCCATTTATTGTCGCCGGGCCGCATATCGGCGTTCCATGGCCCGGGATTGGATGTGCCGTAATAGATCAGGTCCAGTTCGGGATCATACGAAATCCAGCTCCATGCCGTTCCGCCGCCGATTTTCCACTGATCGCCCTGCCAGGTCTTTACACCTAAATCCGCGCCTCTCTCGGATGCGTAGAACGGCTTGAAATTGGGACCGATCAAAACATCTTTATCAGGGCCGGTTGTATAGGCGCGCCACGCGATTTTTCCCGTGTCCGCATCGACCCCTGCCAGCCAGCCGCGCACGCCGAACTCCCCGCCGCTGTCGCCTACGAGCACTTTGCCTTTCACGACGATAGGCGCCATCGTAATAGTTTCGCCCTGGTTGATATCGCCGAGTTTGGTTTTCCAGATCTCTTTTCCTGTGGCCGCATCCACCGCGACGGTCTGCGCATCGAGCGTGTTGTAGTAGATTTTGCCGTTATAATAAAACGCGCCGCGATTCACGACGTCACAGCACGCGACCCCTTGCGCGGCCGGAACGGGATTGGGTTGGTATGCCCATTTCGCAGGCGCGCCCGGCTTAGTCAGATCGAGCGCATAGAGGGTATTCGGCCACGGTGTGACAACATACATCGTATTGTTCACGACCAGCGGCGCGGCTTCGTGACCGCGGGTGAGGCCGGTCGAAAACGTCCAAGCTAATTTCAGGTTTTTCACATTACTTACATTGATCTCGCCGGCCGTGCTGAAGCGCGTACTCGCATAATTCTTGGCCGGCATGGTCCACTGCCCGTCATCGGGCTGGTTCTGAATTTGCGCCAATGAGATTGCAGCCGCTACAGCCGTAAGTAAGATTGTTTTAACCCAAACTAAGGAAGAGATTTTCACCTGGCGTTCTCCCGAGTTGCACGCTTTGTTCCTCTCTGTTAGCAAAAAGGCCCATTTCTGTGTGTGTTTATCCAGCCTTCGCCGAGAGGTGCGTATCCAGCGGTTGGCGACAGCCGTGCAATCTGCAAACACTCACAAATGGCAAACAGGAAGAGTATCACTCAATCCGCTCACGAAAGCCAGATTGAAAAAATTGCGCGAGAAAAATTTGGCTTCCCGGAGCTTCGCCCCGGTCAGCAGGAAGCGATTGAAAGCATTCTCGCAGGCGATGACGTGCTGTTGGTCCAGCCAACCGGATCCGGGAAGTCGGCAGTCTATCAGATCGCCGGCCTGCTGATCGAGGGCCCCACGGTAGTTATCTCTCCCTTGATCGCTCTCCAGAAGGACCAGGTCGACTCGATCGAAAGCCAGAGCGTTGCGGAGGCGGCGGTCATCAACTCTTTACAGCGCGTTTCCGATATTCGCGACCGCCTGGCGCGCCTAGAGGGAGGCGGGATCGAGTACACGTTCCTAGCTCCTGAGCAGTTGCGGAATGCCGAAATGATCGACCACTTGAAACGCGCAAAGGTTTCTCTTTTTGTCATAGACGAGGCGCATTGCATCAGCCAATGGGGCCACGACTTCCGGCCGGACTACCTGCGTTTGGGCAGCATTATCGAAGAACTTGGTCATCCGAGAACTTTGGCGCTTACGGCCACCGCCTCTCCATCGGTGCGTGACGAGATTGTCGAACGGCTAGGGATGCGCAATGCCAAAGTGCTCGTTCACGGTTTCGACCGCCCCAACATCTATCTGCGAGTAGATCATTTCAAAACGGAATCGGAAAAGCGTGATGCCTTGATCCACAGGGTCCGCTGGGCCGACAAACCTGGAATTGTGTATACGGGAACACGCAAAGCCGCCGAAGAGATCATGCAAGGCTTGGCCGAAGAAGGGATCGAGACGGTGTTTTATCATGCCGGGCTTGCCCGTAAGCAGCGCGATGTGATTCAGGAACGGTTTATGTCGGGCGAGTCGGAGGTGATTGTTGCGACCAATGCTTTCGGCATGGGGATTGATAAGCCCAATATCCGGTTCGTCTATCACTACGAGCCGTCGGACTCTCTGGACTCCTATTACCAGGAGATCGGGCGGGCCGGCCGGGATGGGGAAAAGGCCGAAGCAGTGTTGTTCTATCGCCGCGAAGACATCGGGGCGCAGAGTTTCAAGGCCCGGGAGGGTAAGCTCGAGCCCGAACTGCTGGAACGAATCGCAGAACGGATTTCGGCACAAGATGAGCCGGCGGAGCCGAAAGCGGTTGCCGATGAACTCGGGCTTTCCGCCCGCAAAGTCAGCACGGCGATTCAGCGCCTGGAAGATGCCGGCGCGGCGGAGGTGATGCCGAACGGCGAGGTGCGCATTGTGGAAGACGCGGATCTCACCGACGCGGCCCGCACGGCCGCCGAAGAGCAGGAGCAGCGGCGCACAGCCAAACGGGAACGGCTCGAAAAGATGCGGGACTACGCCGACGCTACGGGTTGCCGCCGCGAACTGATACTGCGTTATTTGGGAGACGACTTTACGGGACCCTGCAAGAGCTGCGACAACTGCGAGACGGAGGGCGACCGGTTCGCGGTCGACGCGAGCGTGGGGACGCGGCGCGAAGTGGTGTGAACGCGCAACTCCGCGGGATCTTCTCTGTGAGGCGCTTAACTGCGCATGCGCATCATCAGGTACATGCCGGCAAGGCCGAAGACCGCATCCGGAGACCAGGCGGCCATGGCCGGCGGTAGCTGATTCACATCTCCGATCTTTTCAAAAAAGATGCTGATTCCCCAGTAGCTCAAGGCGATCGCCAGGCTCACTCCAATGCCCGCCATGGCGCCGCGGTTTCCGACCAGGAACGCAAACGGTATCGCGATCAGGGCCATGATCATGGCGAACAGAGGCACGGAAAATTTGCGGTGAAAACGGACCTGCAATCCGACCGTGTCGAAGCCGCTCTGCCGCAGGTCGCGGATGTAATGGTCGAGTTGCAGAAAGTTCATCTGCATGTCGAGGGGCGGATCTTTGAGGAAGTACTCAGGCGCCTCGGTCAGCTCGGGAAAGGTCTGCACGGGAAACTTCGCCGTTGCCAGCCGGTGCGCGCCTTGAAAGTCACTGTTCCAGCCGTTTTCGAAGACCCAGGTATTGAGCGAGGCGTTCCAGCGCGCCCGCTCGGCGAAGATTTCGCGCGTGAGGTGGAAGGTGGCCGGCTCGAGCTCGAAGACATACACCTGCGCCATTGTTTTCTCGCCGCGGTCGAAATATTTGTAGTAATAGATGCGCGATTCAGTCCCCCAATACCATTTCCGGTTGGGGTCGAGGTAAGTTTTGGGGGCGCGGTTTTTGATTTCGTCGCGGAGAGTGTCCTGGATGCGGTTCGCGCCGGGCACGTAGTAGTAGTCGAAGGCAAACAGCCCGCCGCTAAACAGCACGCTGCCGATAAACACCGGAAGCGCCAGCCGGAACAGGCTGACTCCGCAAGCCTTGAAGGCGATCACTTCGTTCTGCTTGCTCATGACGCCGAAGGCGCCGAGTACGGCGAGCAGAATACTTATGGGCAGGAACTGATAAATCAGACTGGGGCTGAGGAAGAACAGGTACGTGAACATGCGAAATAGCGCGATGTGATTGCGGATCATGTCCGGCACCAGTTCGAAGAAGTTATAAATCAAGGTCATTGAGACCAGGCTCGCGAGCCACAAGAGCAGATAGAAGAGAAACGTCGAGAGTACGTAGGTGTCGATGAGTTGGGGAAGAAGCGGCAGCCGGGCACCCGCGGCCTGTGCCACAACCGGACGCCAGCGGGCGAAGGCGGAGCGGACCTCGGCGATCAGGTCGCGGTCGCCGGGCCGTTCCATGAGCACCAGCATGATGATCCCGGCGATTCCGAAAACGATATCCGGCAGCCAAATCGCGACCGGCACGGGAAGCGTGCGTTGCCGCGCAACACCGATCAGGGTTATGGAGGAGAGGTGGTAGCAGAAAAACGCGAGAAATATGGCGGTGACATAGCCGGCCGATTTCCCGCCTTTGCGGGTGGCAATTCCGAGTGGGATGCCGACGAGCGCCAACATGATGCAGGCTACCGGCAGAGCGTACCGCCGGTGCAGTTCCACGCGGGCCTCAATCCAGTCGGGTCCGGAGTAGCGCGCAAGCTGGCGAGTGTTCATCTCGGGGAAGGGAGGTGTGTCGGAGGGCTGCGGGGGAGAAGCATCGAGCGCCTGCTCGCCGCGGGGAAAGGTACTATCGTGAGCCGTGCCGTCATTCGCCATTTCGTAATTGGCGGCATCCCGGAGAGAGATCTGAATGCGGTTGTGCAATGGATCAGATACGGCAATGGCCTCGCGCGCAATTGTAATCAGCGGCCCGTCGGATTTGGAGCGCATGCCGCCGGACCGCTGCCCCTGAGGGGTGACATCGGCAATGAACACGTTGCGCCACAGGACAGGATCGCCCGGACGCATGTCGCCGATGTACAGAATATTGTTCGGAAAATCTTCCACGAAGACTCGCGGTTCGACCTCGGCCGAGAGCCGCGTGGCGACGAGTTCGTTGATGATACGGTCGGTTTCGCGGAAGGATAGCGGCGCAAGGCGCAGCGACGAAAATCCTGCCAGGCCCGCTGCCAGCATCGCGAATAAGAGCACCGGATAAATGACTTTGCGGCTGGAGACGCCGGCGGCCCGCATGGCAACGATTTCGCCGTCGCTCGCCATCCGTCCCAAGCCGATCAGAATTCCCACCAGCATGCCGAAGGGAATGGTCCAAGGGAGGACGGGCGGCATTGCTAGCAGGAAGAGCTTCACTACCATGCGGGCTGAACCGTTGCTGCGGACGAGCACTTCGAAGATGCGGTCGATGCCGTGAAGGAAGATGACAAAGGTAGCGAGAAATGTGCCCAGGAAGGCGCTGGTAAAGACCTCGCGAAAGATGTAGCGGCCAAGGAGTCGGAGCATCGGGAAGCTGGGGGCGGGGAGGAAAGCTCCCGCTTACCTCACCTTACCAGTTCCGGAGCGGGAACCACCGGCAGCCGGAGCGATTCTTCTTCAGCCGGGTGCAGTTCCAGGTCATCGATGAGAATCGATGGCGCAACTACAGTTGCGTTGGCAACGTAGCCCGCGCCGCCCATCAGAGCGAAGGGCGCGGGGTTATCCATGTACTCGAACCTATTGAGGTCGTCACCGGCAGTGACAATGTCTTTCAGAGAGCGCGCGTTAAAGCCGCGGAAACGCAGGCCGCGCAGCAACTCTTCCCGGCCATCGGGGAAAATGCGATAGACCAAAACCGGGGAACTGACGGGACGCGAGCCGCCGGATTGGGAGCCGGCGAGGAGACGGCGCACTTCGCCGACGGTCGCCGAGGAGGGGAAGTCCATCTTACGGACGATGATTCCGTACGGTTTATCACGCGCGGCAATCAACTCCAGAAGCTTCTTCTTCATCTCGCCTACGGGAGTGGTGTCGGAGGAGCGGACAAACAGATTGGTTACGCCGGGCGTCGAAGCGCCGTAGGATCCGGGCATGCGCGCGCGTCCGTTCGAGCTCTCGTGCCCGCGCACAGGCTGCCGCGTTAACAGATATCCCTTTAAGATGCCCTTCTCGATCAAGTGCAGGGGCTCGGGCTGCACACCTTCGCGGTCCACATCGTAACTGCCGAACAACGGCTGGCCGCGCCATTCCTTTTGGGTGGGGTCGTCGGCGACGTCGAAGGAATCCGGAAGAACGCGCGCACCCATGCGGCCGTCGAGCTCGCTGATGGGGACATTGCCGCCGCGGCCCGATTCCGTTACGGGACGGCGAGTCAGAGCGAGGTTCTTGCCCAGCACCTCGGCAAAGATTTGAGCGCCGGCCGTGCCTTCGAACAGCACGGGGCCGCTGTAATCCTCGCCCAGGGGCGCGTGTGCAAGAGCGGTAAGGTTCTGGGCCAACGATTCGAGTCCGCGGCTCATTTCGGCATCGCCCGGCATACGCGAAGGGTCGAGCGATTGGAACACTACGGCGTCGCGAACCGTCATGCCGTCCGACGCGCGGGACATGGCGCGCGCGCGCAGATAGGTAGTACGGTCCGACACGCGGACTTCGGCGCCTTCCGAGTTCACCAGGTAGTATCCGCCGTCGCCGGCGTTGAATTCGATGCTCGAACTTTCCACCGCGGGGTAGCGGTCGAAGATAGCGGATAGGGAACGCACGCGGCCGGTCCAGGCGTTTTCGTCCACGTTCAACCGGTGCAGTTCCGCGAGGTAGTGAACGGGTTTTTCGGGCGCGAAATCGCCGAGGCGTTCGTTCACGGTGATGTTCCGTAGCGCGGCCCGTTTCCGGGAGATCGCTTCTACGGCCGATTTATAGGCGCTATCGGTGGCCAGCCAGAAATAGCGACGGAGGACGGGGTAGGAGTTCTCGACCGGAAAGCGTTCGAGATCGTAGCGGCTGCCGAAGTTAAAATCGCTGCCGACGTAATTGGAATTATCGAACTTGTAGTCGCCTACGCGCACGGCGACATCGAGGTTGCGGAACCGCTCGTGAGCGCGCGAAGTCAAACCACCGAGGCTGGCGGAGACAGTGAAGGATTCGGCGTCGTCAAGCAGGTACTGAATGAAATAAGGAGCTTCGAGATTCGACACGCTGAGCTTCAGCGAGCGCTCAATCTCATCGTGCATGGCGCGGATCATGGGGTCGGAGGCAGGGGCCTGAGCGCTCACCCCGATCACCAGGCTGAGAAGCACACCGACCGCAACCCAGGGTTTCACTTGATGCTCCCGGTCACTTCCGCATCGAACGGAATGGGCAGCAAGGGCGGGCGATCGTTGGACTTTGCACTCTTTTCGATCTCGATTTCGGAAACCAGGATGGCGGGCGAAACGGCCGAAACCGGCACACTGCCGGACTCAGCGCCGCAATAGCCATTAAAGACTTCTGGCTTATCGGAGGTGGCGAGGATCTTAGCAAAGCTTGCGAGCGGTGTACCGACGATATCGGTGCCGCGCACCAATTCATCCGGGCGGCCATCAGCAAACACGCGATAGACAATTACGGGGAGAACCTTGAACGCTTGCAGGCCGGACCGGCCGGTGGTAGTGAATCCGCCGGTGATGTCGCGGAAATACAGGCCGTACGGCTTGTCCTGGCGTTTGATTTCGGCGAGAAGCATTTGCCGCAATTGCGCCTCGGGTACGGCCTTGGCGGACTGCACGATGAGGTTCGACTGCCGCGAGACGACTTCATATCCGGGCTGACGCCGGCCGTGGCCGTTCGAGTGATCGACCCCGCGAATGGGAGAGCGCGACATCAGGAACGTTTTGAGGATACCGTTCTCCACAGCGGCAACACTGCGTCCCTTCACTCCCTCGTCGTCGTAGTCATACCAGCCGTAGAGGTCCGTGTCGCCGATTTTGTGGCGTGTGGGATCAAAAATGACGGAAAGAAAATCCGGGAGCACGGAGGTTCCGACGCTTTTGGTAAAGGTTTGGCCTTCGCTCTCATCTTTCTGCCGGTGGCCCTCGATACGGTGACCGAAGATCTCATGGAAGAACACGCCCGCGGCGCGGCCGGAGAAGATGGCGGGTCCGACAAACGGTTCCGCTTCAGGGGCCCGCAATAGTGCTTCGAGGTCTTTGGCTACGCGCTCGACACCGGCGGCCAACGCATCATCTTTGGGAAGCCCGGAAGAGCTCTCGGCCTCGAATGTCTCGCTGGTGGAGAGGTCGGTTCCGTCGCCGGCTTTGGCCGAAGCGGAAATAGAGACGCGCGCGTACCCGCGGCCATGTTGAACGCGCGTACCTTCTGTGTTTACGAAATATCGGGTGTCGGTCTGATCCGTGACACCTACGTGGGAAGTGAGGATCGCCGGGTGGTTCAGAAAGCGGGCGGAAAGATTTCGCACGCGCGCCGTCCAACCGGCATCGTCGAAACGGAGTTTGGGACCAGCCTGTTGAAAGCTAGCGTGTTCTTCGTGGTCGAAGTCGTCCGAGTCATCGGCGGCGGCTACCTTGACCTGAGCGTTAGTCTTGATGCGGATCAAACGTTCCGCCGCGCTTCGGTAGGCGCGGTCCGTATCCAGCCAAACACTCCGCTTGATGGCGTTTGCATTGTCTTCATACGGCAGTACGACGCCTGAAGTGAATTGGCCGCGGTCACCCTGCAGCCGGTGATAGTTATCGAGTTTGGGACTGCCGACGCGTACGGTGACGTCCAGCACGCGGCTCTTACCGTCGTTGTCCGACTCGATGGCCCCGAGGGTGGCCGAGATGCCGTGAAATTCCTGCTCCGTGACTTCGTAGCTGATGAAATAGGGAGCCGGTTCGCCCTTTTGTTTGAGGACGGCGTAATTGCGGTTCAGTTCTTCCGAAAGGGTATCAAGCAGAAAAGAAGGTTGGGCGGCAGCGACGGCGGCTACCGCTAGAAAAAGAGCCGGCCCGGTGGGTTTCAAGAAAGACAAACGAATAGAATATCACCAACCGGAAAGCCACAGCCGCTCCGTAAATGCTCACCTGCGGGCTGCATGCAGGCATGCGTGGGAACGCCGCCAAACTACTGTTTGGCTTGCGTGACGGCGATGGACCGCTGATACACCTGCTCGAAAGCCGTGGCGGCGCGTTCCGCGGCCCATTGTTCCAGGTCGATGTCGCCGTTAGCGTGAAGCTCGAGAACCACCTGGCCTTCACGCAGGCGGCACTCCACGCCGCGGATTCTTTGATCGTGACTGCGATCAAGATTGTCCGCCAGCCGAAGAATCGGGAAAAGGTACATGAGCACGCGTCTCTCTTCCGGTGAAAGGCTTTGAAAAGCGGCGTGATCGGGGTTGGGCAGGGAACGGCGATGGTAACGGCATAAGGCGGCGATCAGAAGACGCTCGCGTTGGGTGAAGCCTGCCAGATCCGAGTTGGACACCACATACCAGGAATGTTTGTGATGACTGATGTCGCTCACATAATGGCCGACATCGTGGAGGTGCGCCGCGGCATCCAGAAGTTTTCCGGTGCCGGCGGGGAGTTCGTGAAGCGGTTCGAGAGCGGTGAACACCAGATTGGCGATGTCGGCGACCTTGCGGGCATGGTCGAGAGCAACACCATAGCGGCGTCCCATAATTTCGACTTCGCGGCGCTGGTCGCGGCTCATACGCGAAAGCTCCGCGCCCACGTTGCGAGCCGCGAGATCGGCGATGATACCGTCGCGCACGCCGGCGCGGGAGTAATAGATGCCGGTTAAATGGAACTGCTGCAGAAACTCCAGCAAAACGGTGACACCCGGAACGATGATTTCAGCGCGCCTGGGACCGATGCCCGTGACCTTGCGGCGCACGGCCAAACTCGAAACCGAAAGCTTTTCGTACAGCCTGCGAACCTGAGTGGTGGAGACCCGAAGGCGATCGATTTCGTCGCGCTGCGACCGCGGCGTGCGTGCGATGGCACCCACGACGGCGGCGGCGGTGGCGGAGGTAGCGATGGCCCGGTCCCACTTTCCGTGGCCGAGTTTCCGGACAGCGCTGTCAAATTTCTGCTGCACGTACTCGTGCATCTGATGCAACTGCTGCGGGGTGGGCGGATCTTCGCAAAGGAAATTTTCGCGCAGCCGGACCGCGCCGACGGGCTTCGAAAAGCACTCGGCCATTTGGCCCTGCTCGGTTGCGATAATTTCCGCGCTTCCGCCGCCGATATCGATGATTAAAACGTTGCGGCCGGTTTGGGGCCATGAGCTTTCGACGCCCAAATAGATGAGGCGCGCCTCTTCGCGGCCGGAGATGATTTCGACGGGCGTGCCGGCGGCGAGCGAAGCGCGTTCGAGAAAGGCATGTTGATTCCGGCTATCGCGGATGGCGCTGGTGGCCACGGCGCGGACACCGGCGACATCCAGGCGGCGGTAGAGATCGGCCATGCGCGTCAACACGGCGCAGGTAGCCTGCATGGCTTCTTCACTCACGGAACCGTTGCGGAACACGCTCTCGCCGAGCCGGGTCACCTCACGATCAGAGGCAAGGATGCGCGTGGGTTGTCCCGGTTTCGTTTCCGCTGCTTCCATTCGAATGGAGTTGCTGCCGATGTCGATAGCGGCGTAACGGGGCACGATTTCATGGTAACGGGAGAAGGTGAGAGATGGGTTACGAAAACGTTTCGGAAAGCGAAGCGACGCCGGCGGCGGAAATTAGCCTGACAGCGCGGCTTTCACACGCTCCGGCGTGAACGGCACCTGGCGCAGGCGAGCGCCGGTAGCGTCGAAGACGGCGTTGCCTAGCGCAGCGGCTACCACTGTGATGGACAGCTCGCCCGCACCGGTAGCTTCCTCATCAGGGCGATTGAGCAAAACGCATTCGACCTGGGGAATGTCAAAGCCCAGAGGCACCGTGTGATAGGTACGCCAGTCGATGGAGGTGACTTTCTGATCATCCCAAGTCACCTCTTCGAGCAACGCACGGCTCATACCTTGGAGCGCGCCTCCCTCCATCTGATTGCGCAGACCATCAGGATTGGAGACGGGGCCGCAATCGGCGGCGCAGACCAGGCGCTTGACAGCAATACGGCCGGTATCCTGGTGGACCTCGACTTCCGCCACGAGCGCGGAGTATCCGTTATCGCCCTCATACGCGACGCAGGCGATGCCGCGGCCGGAAGCGATGCCGTTTGATGATTTCGCGCCGTTAGGCGAAGGCCTGGTTTGCCAGTTCGCCGCTTTGGCCGCGCTTTTGAGCACATCCGCCAGACGTGGATGACTCAGGTGCCGCAACCGGTAGGCTACGGGGTCGGCTTTGGCCTTAGCCGCGAGTTCGTCCATAAAAGACTCGTGAGCGAAAGTGTTTTGGAGGCGAGCCGGTGAGCGCAGCGGGCCCGTCCAGAAGGGCGACTTTACGGTATGCACGAGTGCCCGTTCACTGGCGATAGTTCCGGTTCCGCCGCAAGCGCCCCCGACGCAACCGCGGACGTAGGAGGGAACGCCATTGCTGTTGTTGTTATAGGCGCGCGGCGGAGCGGCAGGGCGCGGAGTGAAGGGGTCGGGTTCGAAGCCCGCCAGCAGCCCGGTAATGACGTTGCCGGGAGTGCCGGGTCCGGGACGGTTTCCATACGACGCAGACCAGGCTTCGTGGTCCCACGCGATGATGTTGTCTTCGGAATCGAGCGCGGCGCGTTGGTCAATTACAAACGCGTTGCCGTAGTTCTCCCAAGCCATCTCGTCTTTGCGGGTAAGCTGCACGCGCATGGGCTTGCCCGCGGCCTGCGAAAGCAGAGCGGCGTCGTAGGTAACGGTATCGGCGCCGTTCAGGCCGTAACAACCGGAGCCGCGGCGAAAGATGACATGCACGTTTTCCGGCTTGAGCCCCAGTAGCATGGCCACGGTAGTCTTCTGATACCAGACACCCTGCGTGGGCGACCACAAAGTAGCCTTATCGCCCTGTACGTCTGCCACAGCGCAGGAACTGCCCATCGAGCCGTGCATCTGATAGGGGTGATGGTAGGTGGCTTTCAGAACCGCGGCGGCTTCGGAGAACTTGTGGTCGACATCTTGAGAATCGACGAGCATGTTGTCGCGCGACGGCTGCTTGCGGAGCGAGTCATAAAAATCACTCTGCCGGGGTAATCCGATGCCCGGTGTCCAAACGACGTTCAGTTTGCGGGCGGCTTGGATCGCCTGCCAGGGCTTCGCGGCCACCACTCCCACGAAGTTTTTACGGACAACCACTTTAAGTATTCCGGGCAGGCCGCGAACAGAGCTTTCGTCGACGCTCACAAGTGTAGCGCCCACAGCCGGAGGCCGAATTACCTGGCCGTGCAGCATTCCGGGCAGCCGGACGTTGTGCACGAACTCAAACTGCGCAGTCGTTAACGCAGGCAGATCGGGCCGTGGAACCGGCTTGCCGAGCACTTTCCATTGGCTCGCCGGCTTGCGGGGCACTTTCGGATCGAGTGCCAAATGGAATCGCTTGCCGCCAACGAGATCACCATAGCTGACCTTCTTGGTGGGGTCGGCGATGAAGGTAACGAAGCCATTCTCGGCCGTGAGTTGATCCATGGGGACCTGCAGACGCTGCGCGGCGAGCTGCAGAATGGCGCGGCGCGCCGTAGCTCCTGCTTGCGCTAGATTCGCATGGTTGAAGTTGGCGGGATGCGATTGACTGCCGGAGGTGTAAGCTTGATCCGGAGTGAGCGCGGTATCACAGTAAATGAGCCTGACGCTTGCGAACGGCACGGAGAGCTCCTCGGCAATGAGCTGCTGCTGAGCGGTCGCGATGCCCTGTCCGAGCTCTTCCTTGCCGCTATACGCGGTGATGCTGCCGTCGGCAGCGATAGCGATCCAGGAATCCAGCTGATCGATAGCAGGCGAGCCGAGAGAAGGCCCGCCAAACTGCGCGAGCGACGTGCGTTCCAGGCTGAAGCTGACAATGAGCGCGCCGGAAGCTTCAAGAAAACCGCGGCGGGAGAGACCGGCGTGGCGGAGGGCGGCGGAAGCCGCGGGGGTGCGGGCATTTCTCATTGCGCCAACTCCTGTTGATAGCGTTCGATGGCCCGGAGCATGCGCACGTTCGTAAAGCATCGGCAAAGTACGTTCGATACCGCCTGGCGAATTTGATCGCTGCTCGCTTTGGGGTTCTTATCGAGGAACGCTTTTGCAGTGAGGATCACACCGTTTAGGCAGAAACCACACTGCGCCGCCTGCTCTTCGATGAAAGCGCGTTGGATAGCGTGCGGCTTGTCGATGCTGCCCAGGCCCTCGAGCGTGGTGATTTCGCTCTCGGCGACGGAACTTACGGGCGTGATGCAAGAGCGAATGGCCTGGCCTTTGCAGATGACGGTGCA
This sequence comes from Terriglobia bacterium, assembly GCA_019242155.1. Taxonomy (GTDB): domain Bacteria; phylum Acidobacteriota; class Terriglobia; order Bryobacterales; family Bryobacteraceae; genus PSRJ01. Next base: position 15,319 of record JAFAWA010000255.1, read on the forward strand.
GGCGCCGCACTGGCCGAGGCCGCAGCCGAACTTAGGGCCTTGGAGTTGGAGATCATCGCTGAGGACGTAGAGCAGCGGCGTAGAGGGGTCGGCATCGATGGTGTGGCTTCGGCCATTGACTTTGAGGGCGACTGCGCTCATACAGTCCAAGCGTAGGAAGGAAACAGGTGGGCGTCAAGTTGGCTGGCATAATGAACTCTGTGAATTTACGCGGCCTTCTGTTCGATATGGACGGTGTGCTGTATAACGACGATGCGCCAATTCCGGGCGCGGCGGAAACGATGCGATGGGTACAATCGCGCGGGATTCCGCACCTTTTCGTTACGAATACCTCATCGCGAAGCCGGGCAATGTTGGTGGACAAACTGCGGCGGTTCGGCATAGAGACCGATAGGGAGCACATCTTGACGCCGTGCGCTGCTGCGGCTGTATGGCTCAAGGCGCAGGCAAAGGCGCCTATCGCGCTTTTCGTGCGTGAAGCAGCCCAAGACGAATTTGCCGGACTACCGCTGGTTGCAAATGGCCAAGACGGATGCGCGGCTGTGGTGATCGGCGACCTGGGGGAAGGCTGGACTTACGACACGCTGAACCGTGCGTTCCGCCTCTTACATTTCAATCCGGAGGCGAAACTGGTTGCTCTAGGAATGACCCGGTACTGGCAAACCAAAGAGGGCCTCTGCCTGGACGTAGCGCCGTTTGTAGCGGCGCTGGAACACGCCACGGGACGCCAGCCGCTGGTATTCGGCAAACCGGCCGATGCGTTCTTTAAGGCCGCGGCGGACCGGCTCGACCTTCGAAGAGACGAGATTCTCATGATCGGCGACGATGTGCGCACGGACGTCGGTGGAGCACAGGCGGCGGGGCTGAGGGCGGCTCTGGTGAAAACAGGCAAGTTTGTGCCTGCCGATCTCTCAGGCGCGGTTCGGCCCGATGTGGTTATCGATTCAATTGTGGACGTGCCCCAGTGGTGGCAAGCTAATATTGCCGGCCGG
>JAFAWA010000419.1 GCA_019242155.1 Terriglobia bacterium
GAACGGGTCGATCCACGACTGAAAATTTACCGTCATGAGCAGATAAACCAGAAGCACTGCAAACACCATGCCTATGCCGAGCCGCGTAAACGAAGACTGCATCGTGGCAACCTGGCCGCGCATGACGACCTGCGTCCCCTCCGGCAGCTGCTTCTGATACCCATCCAGGATCTTTTGGATGTCGCCGGCCACTCCGCCGAGATCGCGCTGGTCTGCATCACCGAAAATATCGAACACCGGCTGCACGTTGTAGTGGCTGACGATGGCGGTCGAATTCGTGCGTTCGACGGTGGCAAGGTTCTGAAGCAGTTGCGTCGAGACCCCTGTGGCCGGTGTAACGGGCGTACGCTGCAGCGACTCGAACGAATCCACCCAATACAGCGGCTCCTGCACGCTGACCTGGTAGGTAACACCGTTGAGCGGATTCAACCACTGGTTAGGCGCGATCTGGCCGCTCGAACTGAGCGCAATCATCATACTGTTGGCTACATCCCGCTGCGTGAGCCCGGCCTGATTAGCTTTGGACCGGTCGACATTGACCATTACGGTCGGGTTGTTGACCTGCTGGTGGATCCGCACATCCACCGCGCCGGGGATCGCTCTGATCTTACTTTCCAATTCTCCGGCAAGCTGGTAGTTGCGCGAGGCGTTGCGGCCGATGATCTGCACGTCAATCGGGGCCGGCAGGCCGAAGTTCAGGATCTGGTTAGTAATGTTAGCGGCTTCGAAGAAGAACTGCTCCTCCGGAAACTTGGCGCGGAGGCGGCTCCGCAGCAGGCGCTCGTATTCGAGAGTCGAATGGCTGGCGTTTTTGAGCGAAATGAGTACATCGCCATCAGCCCCGCTCACCGTGGAAGAGGAACCGAAGGCGAGATTAATGCCGCTGTTCGGCAGGCCTATGTTATCGAGCAGATGCTCGATCTCGGCGGGAGGAATGATGCGCCGGACCTCCGCTTCCACTTGCGCGAAGATGCGTTCCGTCCGCTCGATGCGTGTGCCGACGGGCGTGCGGACGTGCATCTGGATCTGGCCGGAATCGACGTAGGGGAAGAAGTCGCGGCCCACGACAAGACCCAACAAAAGAGATCCGGCCACAAACAGTGCGAAAACCGCCACCACCCACCCTCTATGATGTAGAGACCACTCCAGGCGCTTTGAGTAGCCTTCGCGAAACCGTTCGAACCGGCGGTTAAACGCATGGTGCACTTTCCAAATCGGCCCGGAGCCCTGCGCGCCCGCGTCGCCCTCGCCCTGCTGATACATTTCGGCTTCGCCTTTGAGCAGATAATGAACCATGGTGGGGACGAGCGTGCGGGTGAGCAGATAAGAGGTCAGCATGGCGAATACAACCGCCATGGCGAGTGGCGTGAACAGGAATTTAGCCGCGCCCACCAGCAGCAGAACCGGTACGAAAACAATGCAGATCGATAGCGTGGAAACAAAGGCCGGAACGGCCACCTGCTGTGCGCCGTCGAGAATCGCGCGCGTAAGCGGCTTGCGCATGCCCATATTGCGATGCACGTTTTCGATTTCGACGGTGGCATCATCCACCAGAATTCCCACCGCCAGCGCGAGCCCGCCCAGCGTCATCACATTCACGGTTTCACCCAACGCGGCGAGCACGATGAGCGAAGTCAAAATCGAAAGCGGAATGGAGATGGAAACGATCAAGGTGCTGCGCCAACTGCCCAGGAACAACAGGATCATTAAGCCGGTGAGCGTAGCGGCGATGGCGCCCTCGCGCAACACCCCGCCGATAGCGGCCCGCACAAACAGCGACTGATCGAAAAGCTGCTGGACATGGAGGTCCTTAGGAAGGTCGGACAGAATTCGCGGAAGCTGATCTTTCACCGCTTGCACAATTTTCAGCGTGGAAGCGGAGCCGTTGCGAAGCACCGTCAATAGGGCTGAACGCTGTCCGTTGGACCGCACAATGTTCGTCTGCACCTGGTAGCCGTCGCGAACCTGGGCGACGTCCCGAATGTAAACGGTGGCCCCGTTCACGGTACGTATCGGCAATTGATTCAGACCCTCTACCGTGGGCGGGCTGCTGTTCATCTGCACTGCGTACTCGCGGTCGCCCACGCGTGTAAATCCCGCCGGAATCACGGGAGCCTGGATGTTCATCGCATTCGAGACATCGGTCGCCGAGAGGTGGTTGGCGTAAAGCGCCTTGGGATCAATATCCACCATGATGGCCCGCGCTTTTCCGCCGTAGGGCAAAGGCACCGAGGCGCCTTGCACCGTAGCCAATTGCGTGCGAATGAAGTTCTGCCCGTAATCGTACAGCTGCGCTTCAGTAAGAGTCGGGCTCTGAATGCTCAGCTGCAGAATGGGCACGCTCGATGCGTCATAAGCGACGATGAGCGGCGGAAAAATGCCGGGCGGCAGCGGCCGCAGCAGCGTCTGCGAAAGCGCTGTAATTTGCGAGATCGCCAGATCGACCGTGGTCCCCGGTTGAAAAAACATCCGAATAACAGCCACACCGCTGTACGAGGTGGATTCCATGTGCTCGATGTTGTTCACGGTGGTGGTCATGCCGCGTTCGGAGACCGTAACGATGCGTTCGGCTATCTCCTCCGGGGACATCCCGTTGTAAGACCAGATGACGCTGACGACGGGAATATTTATGTACGGAAAAATGTCCGTGGGCATCGTAATTATGGCCGCGATGCCCAAAACGAGCATCAAAATGGCCATCACTACGAAAGTGTAGGGACGCCTTAGGGCAAGCTTGACGATCCACACGGCGCCGTTCGTTGCGCTTGAGTGGCCACTCTATAGAAGAATACAAATACGTGAGCAGTGTGTGCCTCCGCACTTACGAGCGAGGGTGCTACCATCGGTTCGTTTGGAAATTCGGCCCGCCAGCGACCGCTCCCTGCTTGTCTCCTTCGGGCAGGAAATATCGATCGAAGCGCATCGGGAGGTCTTACGCATGATGCGCGTAATGGAGAAGCGGCCGCCCGGAATTCTGAACCTGCATCCCGCGTTTACCTCCGTGCTGGTGGATTTGGATCCCCGCAGGCTCACTCAGGAAGACGTAGAGGTTTTAATCGAGGAACGCCTGGCGCGGCTCGAGGGCCTGCCTCCGAGCGAGCCAAGGATAATCGAAATACCGGTCAAGTATGGCGGCGAGTCCGGCCCGGACTTGATCGAGGTAGCGCGAATCACCGGCCTCACTCCGGCGCGCGTGGTCGAACGGCACGCTGCTGCCGAGTACCGCGTGTATTTCTTGGGCTTTTCTCCAGGCTTCCCGTATCTGGGCGGGATGCCTCAAGAACTGGCTGTGCCCCGGCTAGCCACGCCGCGAAAGCGCGTGCCGCGAGGCAGCGTGGCCATCGGAGGAGAACAGACCGGGATTTACCCGCTGGATTCGCCGGGTGGGTGGCGCATTATCGGCCATACAGATCTGACGCTGTTTGATGCCGCGGCGGACCCTCCTGCGCTCCTGCGGTCCGGAGACTCCGTGCGGTTCGTACCACAAGGCGAGGTATGAACTCGCTGCTGATTGTGGAGCCGGGTTTTCAAACCACGGTGCAGGACCTCGGCCGCTTCGGCTACGCGCATCTGGGAGTATCGGCTTCGGGCGCAGCGGACGCGTTGGCTCTCCGGGCTGCCAATCTGCTCGTTGGTAACGCCGAGAACGCTCCGGCATTGGAGATGACGCTCACCGGTGTTACCGTGCAATTCGAAAAGGCAGCGGTGATTGCTCTGACCGGCTCCGAGTTTGGTGCGGGGTTGCCGCTCTGGAAAGCGGTCGATGTGAGCGCGGGCGCTCTGGTGCGGTGCGGTGCGGCGCTATCGGGCGCTCGCGGCTATCTTGCGGTCCGGGGCGGTATTGATGCCGCAATGGTGCTGGGAAGCGCTTCGGTCCATCTCGCGAGTGGAGTCGGCGGCCGGGCGCTCAAGGCGGGCGACGTGCTCCGGGTAGGCGATGGTGCGGTTCGCCGGGCGCGAAGCGGCGCTCTGTCGTCGAGCCTGTACGAGGGACCGCTCCGCGTCACAGCGGGGCCGCAAGCCGCCTGGTTTGGGCAAGAGCTTTTTGATTCCGTTTACCAGGTCGGGGAAGCTTCGAACCGTATGGGCATCCGCCTCGTTGGGACGGCAATCCCCAGCCCGCCAGGACGCATGGTAACGGAAGGAGTCGCATTGGGGGCCATACAGATTCCGCCCGACGGCCAGCCCATCATCCTCTTCGTCGAACACCAGACTACGGGCGGGTATCCCAAACCGGCGAATGTGATTTCCGCCGACCTGTGCAGGGTCGGCCAACTGCGGCCCCGCGACACCGTTCGGTTCGAACCAGTGACATTGGCCAAAGCCCGCGAACTGCGGCGCGCTCAGGAGGAGTGGATTTATTCAATCCTAAGTATGGAATGAAGATCGATCTCAACTGCGACGTGGGTGAGTTGGAAGATGCGGCGCACGAAGCGGCATTGATGGAACACATCACCTCCGCCAACATTGCCTGCGGGGGCCACGCCGGTGATGAAGAGACGATGGAGCGGACCGCGCGGCTCGCACTCGAGCGTGGGGTGCGGATCGGCGCGCATCCGAGTTATCCGGACCGTGCCAATTTCGGCCGGCAGGAGATGCCGATGGCCGGCGAAGCGCTAGAAGCTAGTTTGATCGAGCAGATCGAACGGCTAGAGCGAGTGGTCCGGAGATTGGGCGGGCGCATCGTTCACGTAAAACCTCATGGCGCGCTGTATAACGTTGCGGCCCGGAATGAAAGCGTGGCGCGCGCTATAGGAGCGGCGGTCATCCGATGGAATCGGGAGGCCACACTGTTCGGTCTTGCCGGATCCCGGGCGTTGGATGTCTGGAGCGCAATGGGTCTCCCGCCTGTAGCGGAGGCGTTTGCCGATCGAAAATATGAACCCGATGGCTCGCTGCGCGCGCGCAACCACCCTGACGCGCTGATTGCCGATCCGAGCGAGGCCGCATCCCAAGCGCTGCGCCTGGCGCAAACCGGCCAAGCGCAAACCATCTGTGTTCACGGAGACACCCCGGGCGCGGTCGCAATCGTGAAGGCCTGCCGCGAGATCCTGGATCGAGCAGATTGGCAGGGGTCATTATTGAAGGGATGATAACCTGATGGGCGTCGAACTGGAGGAGATCTTTCGTGCGCACAGCCCAAGCCGAGCAACCGATTCGCCGCACCCTGCTGTTTGTGATCGCGCTGGTTTCATGGCTGGCGCTACCAGCTTTCGCCGAGCAGGATTACGTCACGCGCTTTGATGTTTATGGCGGGTATGCGTTTCTCGATAGCCCGCAGGTTGGCCTGTTCGAGAATGGTTTTGCCGCGCAGGTGGGTTTCCGGCCAAAGCCCTGGTATTCGATTGGTTTCGATTACAGCATCTCGGCGGGCGATTTAACCCTTACACCCAATCTGCTGCCCAGCAGTCTGCAGCAGCAGTTAGGCGCGCAATTCGCCCAACTGGCGGCAGCCGGGCAGCTTCCGCCGGGTTATCAACTGCGCGTTCCGGCGCATTCCCGCACACAGACCTTCGCCGTGGGACCGCAACTCGCGTACCGGCATTTCACGCACGCCACGATCTTTGTCCGGCCGCTGTTCGCGGGAGCGATTGTGGAGCGCGCGACGCCGCAGCCCGCCGACCCGATAGCCGCGGCAGTTGCCGCGCAACTGGCGCCTTCGGGAAAGAAAACCGACGCCACCTGGTTTCTCGGAGCCGGCGCCGGGTTCGATATCCTGGCCACCCGCCACTTAGCCATACGTACACAAGTGGACGTGGTTTGGGACCACCTGTTTAACGACCTACTGGCGAACGGCCGATGGACCGTCCGGTTTTCCACGGGGCCGGCGTTCAACTTCGGCGGCAATATCAAGAAATAGCAACTGGACCGAACAGGCCGGCAGGACGAAAGGAGACACTCGCTGCGAATGCGAGGATAGGGAACATACCCATGCGGTGGCCGTTTCCCATATTGGTGGTCGCGTTCGCGGCCCTTGCCGCCGCAGAAAAGCATGATGAGTTGATCGCGCTCTACGACTACGACCGAACCCTGCCCCTCGATGTTCACACGAAAGAGATTTCCTCACGAGACGGATACAAGATTGCTGAAGTTTCGTTTGCGCTTCCAAAGACCGGCACCATGAGCGGCTTTCTCGTGACGCCCTTAGTGAACGGAAAGAAGCCGGGCATTATCTGGATGCACTCTAGCGGTGCGATCGGGTTCCTCGGAAATGCTGTCCTGATGGGGAAAGCCGGAGCTGTGTCGATTCTGGTCGGCGAGGCCGACGGCCTCCCGGGTGGAGCCGCCGAACAGGCGAGAGATCAACTAATTGCTGACGTTGTCGGTCTACGTCGCGCCATCGACGTGCTGTCCTCCCGTGATGATGTCGATCCGTCTCGCATTGCCATTGTCGGGCACAGCTCGGGCGCGATGATGGCTGCCGTCGCAGCAAGTATCGATACGCGTTTCACTGCCGCCGTCTATGAAGTGGGACTGCTCGGAATGAGCGTCCATATCGCGACCAGTCCGGGAGCCTGGGCCCAGGGCGTTCGCAAGCAACTCGGAGAGCATCTGGCGCATTTCCTCGAGATCACTTCCGTGGTCGATGACGCCAACTACATTGGTCAAGCACCGGCGATCCCGAAGCTGTTTCAATCCGCCTGGTACGATCCGGGCGTGCCGCGGAAAGACGCCGAAGACTTCTTCAATGCCTCATCCGCGCCCAAGGAACTGAAGTGGTATGACACCGGGCATGATATCGACGATCCACAA
>JAFAWA010000439.1 GCA_019242155.1 Terriglobia bacterium
CGTACGCATTCCGCAGGCGCTGGAGGATGCGATGTCCCGACAAGCCCAGGCGGAGCGCGAACGCCAGGCGCGCATAATTCTGGGACAGGCGGAAACGGAGATCTCCGAAAAATTTTCACAGGCGGCTTTGACCTATCAGAACAATCCCGTCGCATTGCATCTCCGGGCAATGAACATGCTGTATGAAGCAATCAAAGAGCGAGGCTCTATGGTGATTGTTCCTTCTTCCGCAGTTGAAACCATGGGTCTGGGAGGCACACTGGCTACTGCCGCCTTGGGTGGCGCGAAAGCCGAGTAGCACCGGTGAAAGCGGAATGTGCGCGGGTAGATATCAGATGTCAGACCAGAATTCTCTGCAACGTTTCGCGATGGAGTGCGGAAATGATGAATAGGACTTCGGTTGCATATGGAGCAGCAATAGTTGTACCTTTGTTAGCCCTTCCCGCAGGCGCGCAGCAACTTCCCGTTTGGCGCGATCCGTCTCCACACCGGGTTCACTTCGTCACCGTGGAGGAGGGCGTCCGCCTGGAGGTTCTCGAATGGCCCGGGCCCGGCCGCAACGTGGTGCTGATGGCGGGGTCGGGCAACTCCGCACACGTCTTCGATGACTTCGCTCCCAAGCTGACCAAGCGCTGGCATGTTTACGCGATCACTCGCCGCGGCTATGGAGCTTCCAGCCAGCCGCCCTCGGGCTACGGGGATCAGCGTCTGGCAGACGACGTTGTTCAGGTGCTGGACTCCCTCGGAATCGCCGCACCAGTTCTGGTTGGCCACTCGATGGCCGGAGGTGAACTGACGACAGTAGGCCGCCGGCATTCGAATCGTCTATCGGGTCTCGTATACCTGGATGCTCTCGGAGACCCGCGCGACTGGCCCGCGAGCGATCCGGCGTATATGGCTCTGTACAGAAAACTGCCGCCATCGCCGGATCCACCGGTAGCACCAGAGTCGGCCGAAGAAAAGAAATCCTTCAGTGGCAGCCGCGCGGCCCAACTGCGTATCCGGAAATTTGCGGTCCCTGAATCAGAGTTGCGCAACGTTTTTGAAACGAACCCTGACGGAACCAAGGGAGAGTTCAAGACTCCGCCGGAAATCAACGCAATGATTGGTGACGGTCAAATACGGCGTGATTATGCTGGTATCCGTGTTCCTGTGCTGGCCTTCTTTGAGTTTCCCCGCCCATCGCGGGATCTCCTGGCGGTAAACCCATCTGATGCCAAAGGTGCGGAAGAACTCGCCGCGAAGAATGCTTTCGACGCGGCGACGACAGCCTTCATCGATAGGTGGACGATCAATCTCTTGAGGGGAGTTGCAGACGTACATTTGGTAGATCTACCAGGGGCAGGCCACTATCTATTCCTCACAAGAGCGGCGGAAGTGCTGCGAGAGTTAGACAAGTTCCTGGCATCATTACCCTGAGCGATTCCGCTCCGAATGATTCGCCGCCAATCTGACACAGCGGCTGTCCGGGGGTCACTCGTTCACCTTCGCCGGAATCTCCACCTCAGCACCTTCTGCAAAGATTTCTGCTCCCTGTGCAAAGGAATCTGCTTGCCTTGGCCGCCCGAGCAAATCTTGGCGACGCTCGGGCATGGATTTACGAGTCGCCGCACCGCACAATCGTATTCCAGAAAGGAACGCTCGGGCTCGCTTTCAGACAGCGCCCGGGCTTCGAATTCACCAATAACAAAGCAACCGAAAGGAATGAAGAAAATGTTTACGAGATCCAGATTTTTTACAAAATTCGCGTGCTCCTGCGCCGCGGTAGCCTTCGCTTCCATAGTGCCTTTGGGCGTGCCGGCACAAGATCTACACTCCCATAATCCAAGTGGTCAAGCGGAGGAAAGCGCAGCCGAAGACCCGAATGCACAGACACTGCTGCAGGTCGTCAGGCAGGCAACCGAGCGCTTCAAGGATGTTGCAGTAGCTCAGGCAGCAGGCTATGTCCTGCAATTCGGCTGCGTCGCCGGCGATGATTCCGGGGCAATGGGCCTGCATTACATCAACGCGGACCTGCTCAATAGCGGCGTCTTAGACCCGACCCGTCCACAGATCGTGATTTACGAACCGATGCCGGGCGGTGGGCTGCAGTTGATCGGAGCCGATTTCCTTGTGTTCGCCGATGCGTGGAACGCTTCTCATTCGTCTCCGCCGCAGCTTATGGGCCAGCTCTTTCACTTGTTCACTAGCCCGAACCGCTTTGGGCTTCCGTCGTTCTACACCCTGCACGTGTGGGCGTGGAAGAAGAATCCCAACGGGGCATTCGTAAACTGGCACCCCAACGTCTCTTGCCAGTCGTTTACCGCTCTATGAGGACAGAGAGAAGATCCATATGTTAAAACTCCTTGGCATTTTAAGCCGGCATCCGCTGCGGAAAACGCAAATTGTATACTCAGACGATATATGATCGATGTGCCGAAAGGGTTCATGATTTGGGTGCACCTGTTCTCGGTCGTGCTGCTGATCGGCGGCGCACTCTATGGACGCATGGTGCTGCGCACCACCTCCGAAGTGTTGGCGCCCGATTCCGCGCAGACGGTAGGCGACGCAGTCGCAGCCCGTTTTCGCGGCCGTGTGATCCTTGCGATCTTGCTGCTGCTGATCTCGGGCATCTTCAACTATCTGCACACCGGTTCGCACACCACGCGATATAACATTCTGCTGGGTGTCAAACTCCTCCTGGTGCTGCATATCTTCGCTGCCGCCCTCCTGGCCGCGCGGCCTAACAATCCCCGCCGCGCGCGCCAGTTAGCAGGCATCGGGCTCTCCGGACTCATCGTCATTTTGATTTCAGCGTTCTTGAGCCAGATCGCCTAGCCTCGGGCTGCTCTCGCCGTTGCAAACGTATAAACTTGGTAGACCCGTTTGGTGGGCGGGAGTTGATGCACACCAATGAATCACAGTTGTGGACTGTTCTCGAGCGGCTCCTCTTCGCGGTTTTCATGGTTTCGGCGTCTCTCGGCGTAGCGCGGGCTCAGGTCACCGCCGCCATCTCGGGCCACGTGGAGGATGCCTCGGGCCAGGCAGTCAGCGAGGCCACGGTCACGGTCAAAAGTCTGGAGACGGGAGCCGTTCGGTCTGCCGCGACCGGCATCACGGGAAATTTCCTGGTGCTTTCTCTGCCGCTAGGGGCGCAGGAGATCAAAATTGAAAAGAGTGGTTTTAAGACGGCGGTCCGCACCGGAATCAACCTCGAAGTCGGAGAAGATGCCACCGTGAGCCTGCAGCTCGAAGTAGGCGGGATCGATCAGGCGGTAACCGTCTTGGGAGAGGCTCCCCTGGTAAATGCGGCCCCGTCTTCGGTTGCCGGAATCGTGAGCGAGCGCAGCGTGAAGACGCTGCCGCTCAACGGCCGCAGTTTCGATAACCTGATCACGCTCAATCCCGGCGCAGTAAACTACAGCTCCATGCGGAGCGCCAACACTACCACGAGCGACGGTAACAGTTTTTCCGTCGCAGGCCGGCGGCCCGGAGACAATCTGTTCCTGCTGAACGGCATTGAGTACACCGGGTCCAGCCAACTGGCGGTCACACCCGGAGGCGTAAGCGGTTACCTATTGGGAATCGACGCCGTCCGCGAATTCAACCTGCTCACCGATAGCTACGGCGCGGAATACGGAAAGCGCGCCGGCGGCCAGGTATTAGTGGTGACGCAGTCGGGCACCAACAGCCTGCACGGGTCGCTCTTTGAGTTTCTCCGCAATAGCGCGCTCGATGAGCCCGGCGCTTTCGACCAGGGACTAGTGCCGCCCTTCCGAAGGAATCAGTTCGGCGGCGCTCTGGGCGGACCTGTTCAAAAAGACCGCTTCTTCCTGTTCGGCAACTACGAAGGGTTTCGTCAATCATTGGCTCTTAGCAGTGTCAGCGTCGTTCCCGACGCACAGGCGCGCCAGGGATTGCTGCCGAACTCCTCCGGCGTGTACACGCAAGTGCCGAATCTCAACCCCGCCATGCTTCCGTTCGCGGCGCTATGGCCGCAACCGAATGGTTCGGAGTTAACGGTCAACGGAGTGGCGTCGGGTACCGCGCTCGCCTACTACAACCCTAAACAGACCGTCCACGAAGATTTCGGCACCCTTCGAGCCGACTACAACCTCAGCGGGCGCGACCAGCTTTCCGCCGCATATACGATCGACTCGGGAAACAGCGTGATCCCGTTGGCCGATCCGCTCTTCGCGTCGAAACTACGGCTCGGCGCTCAGGTGGTGAGCCTGGAGGAAACCCATGTCTTCTCCCCGGGAGTGCTCAACACCCTGCGCGCCGGCTTTTCGAGAGGCGCATTCAACTACGATTCAGGGACTCTCGGCAATTTCCCGCCCGGTCTTTCCTTCGTCCAAGGCGGAGGCCCTGGAGGAATCTCTATCGGAGGCGGCGCCGTGGCCACCGCGATTACGTCGGCTGGAGGCAACGTGAACGCAGGCGTATGGAATCGCCGCAATCTGTTTACTTACACAGACAGCCTGCAGATCGTCAAGGGCATTCATCAGATCGACGTCGGCTTGTGGTTTCAGCGTGTCGAGGACAACGAGGATACCGCTTCGCGCCGGCTCGGAATGGCGACGTTCAGCAGCCTCACTACATTTCTCCAAGGCACGCTCACCAATTTTCAAGTGGTTCCCAACCATAACGAGCTAGGTTGGCGGAGCCTTTTCGGAGCGTGGTACATTCAGGACGCAATCAAACTGCGCCGCAACCTGACTCTTCAGGTAGGTCTTCGTCAGGAATTCACCACCGGCTGGAACGAGATCTCCGGCCGCGCGGCCAATTACGTTACAGACGCGCATGGCGTACTGCTAACCACTCCGCGCGTCGGCGGCTCCGCATTCACAGACAACAATGCAATCCGCCTCTTCGCGCCCCGGCTTGGCTTGGCCTGGGACCCTTGGAAAAACGGAAAGACCGCGATTCGGGCCGGGTTCGGCACTTACTACTCGCTCATAGACGCGCTCAGTTTTTTACTGAACTCTCTGCCGCCCTATAACGGCTCGCTCGCCTTCACCGGCTCCCTGCCCTCTCTGCTGCCGATCACGCCTAACGTCCCCGCGCCTCCGGCGTGCGGACCCGGCATCGCTCAGCCCTGCACGATCTATGCACCCCAGGGCGTTCAGGCAAATGCGAAGACCCCGACCGTCGAAGAGTGGAACTTCCGCGTCGAGCAGGAGCTTACCCGCAACATGGCGCTGCGTGTCGCGTATGTCGGGTCGCATGGATATCACGGACTGTTGAGCGTCGACCCCAATACCATCCCCGCTCAGATATGCGGCAATGCTGCCGGTTGTATCGCGGGAGGCACGGGCACGGCGCGGTCTACCGTGCCTCAAGGCGAACAGTACATTCCGGTCGGCAACCGGCCCAATCCATATCTCTCTGCGGGCTTTTTCTGGTTCACAGAAGGCAATAGCAGCTATAACGCGCTTCAGGTAGACGTTTCCAGGCGTGTGAGCCGCCGCCTCGAATTTCGCGCCAATTACACCTGGTCGAAGAACCTGGACATGAACTCCGGCCTCACCGGCGCGCAGGCGCAGAATCAGGCGCAGATGATCATGAATCGGTACGACCTTCGCCGCGACTGGGGCCTATCCGCGTTGAATATCGCCGGCCAGGCAAGCTTCTCGGGCAGTTATGAGCTGCCTTTCGGAACCGGCAGTACCGGTCTGCGCAGAAAGCTTCTCACAGGTTGGCAGGTGAACAGCATCACGACACTGTTGACCGGTTTCCCGTTCACTCCTCAGGCCGGTTCCAATCGATCCGGCGACGGCAACACTCGAAATCCGGATCGGCCCTCTCTGAATCCCTCCTTTTCCGGACCGATTGTATTGGGGATCCAGGCACAATGGTTTAATCCGAATGCCTTCACTCTTCCCTCCCCCGGCACCTTCGGCAGCTTAGGCCGCGGAGTCTATGTTGGTCCTGGGTTAGCCGATGTAGACCTCAGCCTCTTCAAAAACACCGCTCTCTCCGAACGCGTCAACCTTCAGTTCCGGTCGGAGTTTTTCAATCTGCTGAATCGCACCAACTGGGGCACGCCGAATGCAACAGTCTTCTCGGGCACTTCCATCAGTCCCTCGGCCGGCCTGATCACCACTCTTGCTACTACGCCCAGGCAAATTCAATTTGGAATGAAGTTGATCTTCTAGCGCGCCGTTGGGACCCTATCCTGACCTTGTCTTACATGTCGCCCGACCAAAAAACAGCCCGTCCCGGAGCGATCTCCGAAACGGGCTGCGGGTCTACTTAATCTAAGATGCGGTCAGTGCCGAAGCTGAGTGCTGATTTTGCCTGTTTCGTACACCTCGCAAAACGCGCGCTCATGAATGATCTGTGGCGCGCCGGTGCGTGCGCGTAGAATCCTGTCCGGCATCACCCATGGCTCAACCAGATCATCGGGATCCTCAACCGTCATCTGGTAAAGGATTTCATTTCCCTTCCGCGTCAGCCTCTCGATAATGCGCAGATCGGCGGAATGCAGCAGGCCGCCCCGCCCGAACCAGGTCGTATCGACGAAGTTGGTGGAGTCGATCACCAGCGTGTCGCCTTCCCATTTACCGATCGAAAGCCCGTAATAATAGGCTTCGACCGTGTCGGGGCGCGCTCGGCCGTCCGTCGGGATGTCGCGGTATTCGTAGTTTCCACCGCCGTAATCGCTGTTATTTGGATAGAAGAAGATGATGTCGGTCGGCGTCTGAATGATGCGGTTCGGCGTACCCTGCCGCGGGAGTCCCAGCGGCTGGCACGTCATCACGGGATCGTATTTGTTCGTCCATTGATCCAGTTCCTGAGTCTTGTCCCAAAACTCGGGTTTGTAAATGGGACGGCTCGGCCCAAATCGCGAGGGCGAGATCCACTCATAATCCACCCAGAAGTTGTCCTGTCCCGTTTTGCAGCCAACATCGGGGTTGATGCCGCCACCCGGCACCTGCGTCGGACCACATCGGCGCGTCCCGCTACCCGTAATCGCCAGAGGCGGGCGGTCCCAGTTCCCCGTCATATCCGGATGTCCGTCGGGCAGGCGCGGAGTCACGGCCGCTGCCGTCTGCGTCGCCGGCGCGGCGGGAGTATCGGCATTCAGGGTCCAGTTGGGAGGCTGATTGGTCGGTTTGATCGCAGCCCTGACGCTGGCCGGAACCGGCATCACGACATACATCTGTCCCGTTTCCGTCAGCCTCGTCGTAATGTCGCGGAGAACGGTGCCGTTCTTGCGTTCCGTCATCTTGCCCGCGTAAAACGCCTCGGCCGGATTGAGCGGATTGTTAAAATCCTTGTAATCGCTGTAAGTGAACTCGTAAGTGTTCGATCCCTGTTTCACCACCACACGCTCGGCCATGAACTTCGCATCGAGTGTGGCGGTCGCGGTTGCAGTAGGGACGCCCGGAATCGGGAACGTCACGACAGGCTTATTGCCTTCCCAAATGACCGAGGTTTTCCCTGCCTTCGAGACATCCGCAGGCACCCGTTGCGGCCTCGGCGCCATCTCCGGTGGATCACTGATACCCGCCATTGCGCTCTTGAACGCACCCTGTGGACTTGCCCATAGGCGAATCATCCGTTCCTCTACGGTTGCGGGCATCGGCGTCGCTTTACCTTTGCCGGGCACGAGTTCCGCGCCGGGAATGTCTTCGTTCCAGGCATACGCTCCACTGAGGACTTCCACATTCGAGCACGATTGGCCGTTGGGCCGAGTGCCCGTGTACTGAATCCGCTCGCCGGATGTTTGGTAGCTGATGCTGGTTCGATACTTCGTTACATTGCAGGGGCCTCCGTCCACTTGAATGGTGCCCTTGCCCTGGTATTCGAGCGACATGATCAGGTCTCGCTCCTCGCTGCTTCGCAGCATGCCCATATACCAGGCCCAGTTGAAAAGGACTGCTTTCAGGTCCTTCGCACCGGGTGCAGGGGTGTAGAGCGGCGCGCCGCCCCGGCCTCCGCGGCCGCCGGCTCGTCCACCGCCTCCCGCGCCCGGGCCGCCCTGAGCCGGCGCCGCCGGGGCAGAGCCTCCTCCCTGTGCAAACGCCGAGGACGGCTCGCTGACCGTCAGGGCGACTGCCATCGCTATACTTGCCCCAAAGATCTTTCCTAAAACAGCCATGATGGACCCCCTTCTTTGTTAGTCGTTCGGGTTACCGGCGAAGATCTGGACCACGCCTCCGTCCGGCATGATCACGGTCTTGAGAAGCCGGCGGGCTGCCGTCCTCAAGCGCCGCTTTCAGGAAAAGGTAACCGAGTAAACGCCCACTATGACGCAAGAACTATATCACAAGTCAGAGTCACCCAACCGACCAGCGCCATTCACGCGAGTCGCGCATACTCCGCCCTTGCCTGCTTGAGGATGGGAATCTCCGGGTCGGCATCCTTCCAGAGTTTGAAGAACTCCTGGAAGGCGCTCCGGGCCTTATCCTTTTCTCCCGATAACACGAAGGCTCTACCCAGTTGCAGGTGCGCCAGGGCGCCTACGGGATCGGCAAAAGTGATGCCGCGCCGATCGAGTACCTTTTGGAATTCAGCCGCCGCCTCTCGGCCTTGGTGTGTTTCGAGGTACGCCTCGCCGCGCACATACGCCGGATAGAGACCTCCGAACTTGGCATAAAACGCGGTGCCCGGCAGGGCGAAGTCGTAAGGAAGCGCCGTTTGCAACCGCTCCACCGCCTCCAATGGCGCCCCATGCGCGAGTGCAAACAGCGCGCGCAGCGTGGGGAGATACTCGAATTGCACTGGGGTATCCTCCGGAAAGCTTTTGTCCAACTCTCCGGCCAGCCGTTGCGATCCCGCGGAATCGCCTGCCAGCGCCAGCGCAAACGCCGCGGCATACTCCACATCCCGGTCTTTCGCCAACCCTAGTGCGGCCTGAGCGTGCTTTTTGGCCGCGGCTCTATTCCCGAACTGCGCTTCGCATACCGCCTGCGCGGCCTCGTAAAGGGCCGCGCTTCCCCCCTTGCCGGCCTGCAGCGCCATTGCAGCCGCCCGCTCCCACATCGTACGCGCGTGCCGCATGCGTCCGGAACGGGCGAGCACCATAGCCTGATTGTGAGACATCCAGTCCTCCACATGCTGTTCGCGAGCACGCGCTATTTCGCGTTCCATTCCCGCCTGATCACCCTCAACAAAAGCCAGGTAGTAACGGGTGATCAGAAATTCCGGCATCTCCAGTTTCCGATTCGCGGCCAGCCGCAAAACATCCGCCGCTTCCGCAAACCGGTCCAGAGAAAAGTTGTGCGCAGCTCCCATATATGACGCCGTTCTGTCCGGATTGAGCCGAAGAGCCTCTTGGGCCGCTTGGATCCCCCTTTCATATTGGCCGGTGCCCAGCGTCCCCCAACCCGCCAGATAGGCATGGGCCAGGTCGTCGCGGGGATACATTTGCACCCACGACTCAAGAGTCTGCAACTCCCTCTGTAAGTTTCCCGTCACCTGCCGGTCGTAAAGAAAGAGGATAAAAAGCCGCTCCGAGTCACTAACCCGATCCCTAAGGTCATAAGCTTTGCGCGTGTACTCGGCGGCCTGAGTGCTTTGGCCCATGTTCCAATACACCATCGACAGGTCGCCATATGCGGCCGCAAGCTGAGGGTCGATGGCGACGGCACGCTGAAAGTAGAGGATCGCGGCAGGTCCGCCGTGCGTGGAATAGGCCTTGCGCCCGGCACTGTATGCCTTCAAAGCTTCAAGCGACGGAGTGGTCGCCTGCTCTAGTGGGACCGAATGCTCCTGGATAGTAGACAGAGACTCGCCCAGCCGGGTCCTGATTTGAATCGCAATCCGGGAGAGCGCGTTCAGAACTCCTTCTTTCTTCTCCGCTTGGGCCTGCTCCTGGGCGAGTATGTCTCCGGTACGGCAGTTCCGGGCGCGCAACCACAGGACGTATTGGCTTCCCAAGCCTGCAATCGAGCCCTCCAGAACCGCGGTGCTACCGCTTCGCTCACAGACTTCGCGAGCGATCTCCGGGGTGAGCGGCGTCTCGGGCGGCCGATCCATCAGACGCAGTACCTGCCGAATGCGGTCTTCCGAAACGAGCGTGAGGAACGGGGACTGCTCCAGTTGCACCCCCAGGCCCTGGCGAAGAGTCTGGTCAAATACCGGATCGCCTGTCTTGTTCTCGAATTCGGCCAGCACGATCCTGTCCTTGGAGGTGAGTTTTGGCGTGCGATGAAGGTAGAAGTATGTTGACGCGCCGGTCAATATGACAATCGCCGCGGCCGCGGCCGCTCGCGTTCCGTGCCTGGCCGGCTTGATCGCCGCCAACTCCCGCTGCAACTCCGCAACGGATTGCCACCGCCGCCCCGGGTCTTGTTGCAGGCAGCGGCTGACGATCCTTTCCAGCTTACGCTCGCGGATGCCCCTCCGCTCCAGCCCCGCGCGAGCGCCCGCCAGCATCTCGTAGAGTACCCAACCGAACGCGTAGATATCCGTCGGCGCGCCCGCCGGTTTGCCCTCCCGTTGCTCCGGGGCCATGTACGCCGGCGTGCCCATCACCATTCGTTCCCCGCTGAGCGTTTCATCCCCGGCGAGCGTCGCCAGCCCGAAATCCAGAACCTTGATGCCCGATTTCGTGAGCATCACATTGGCCGGTTTCAGATCGCGGTGGATGACACCCCGCCCATGCGCTTCAGCCAGCGCCGCCAGAATCTGCGCGCCATATTGAAGCGCCGGTTCGACCGGCAACGGGCCCTCTTTCAAGCGCGCGGCTAGGGTCTCCCCTTCCAGCAGTTCCATGACGAGGTAGTTGGGCCCGAGGTCATACAGCGTGCAGATGTTCGGGTGATTCAATGAGGAGATCGCCCGCGCTTCTCGCTCGAACCGGCCGCTGAACCGCTCCTGATGGATTTTGATCGCCACCGCGCGGCCCAGTCGGGTGTCCACGGCGCGAAACACCTCGCCCATGCCGCCTTCGCCGAGCTTGGCCTCCACGCGATAGGGCCCCAGGGTCGTTCCTGCCGGGATCGAGCGCCCCGCATCCTCCAGCGCTTGACCAGTCCCCTCAACTGCAGGCCGGTCCAGCAGCAGATCCTCGCTTTGCCGGGCCAGCAGCGATTCCACCTCGCGGCGCAGTTCGGGGTCCGCCCGCGCGAGCAGCGCCGCCCGCTTCTCGCCGGAGCGCTCCCGCACCGCATGCAATAGCTCTTCGATTTGCTGCAACCGGTCCGGAGTCATGCCCGCGGCCCCGAAGAATGGGCCACTTCCCGTGCCAGCCAGAGCCGCGCGAATTCCCAATCGCGCCGCACCGTACGTGGTGAGATGTCCAGCACCTCAGCAATTTCTTCTTCCTTCAACCCGCCGAAGTATCGCAACTCCACTACCTTGGCCTGACGTGCGGCAATCTCCGAAAATGCCGCTAGCGCCTCATCGAGCGCGATCATCGATCGGTCCGGCTCCCGTCCCAGGACCGCCGTTTCGTTGAAGTTCACTTTGACCGCCCGGCTGCCGCGTTTCGCGGATCTCCTTGCGCGCGCCGCGTCCACCAGGATGCGCCGCATCATCCGCGCCGCCATCCCAAAAAACTGGGCTC
>JAFAWA010000507.1 GCA_019242155.1 Terriglobia bacterium
CTGCGGGCCCGTGGCTCAAGCAAATCGGCGCACTATTAGGCCCACAAACGGCAAAGCACGGCGGTCCGATCGCATTTGTAGAGGGTCACGATCTTGCGATCGAGGCGGAGCCTCCTCCAGCGCCGGTTACTACTATCTCCGCCACCGATCCGGCCGCTCTCGCTCGCAGCCGGAGTGCCGTGGCATCGGCTCGCGGCGCATTACTGTGGACCGATGTTGAAGATGCGCTCTACCCTGTGGGATGGGAACCGGTGGCGGCGAGCCTCTTGCATTCCGGAGCGGTGGACTTAAGCGGCAATGAGCGGTCATCCGTTGCCGCTCTGCGGCGCAACGCCGCGCTGCTGCGTAATTGGGAACCGGTCCTTCCGCAACTTCGGCCGGTTACTTTGCCGAAGCCTGCTGAGGGCATCCTGCCCCGTTCCCTCAGGGCCGTCGAACTAATCTCTCCCAGTGCTTCTGCGGTGAGCCTGGTGAATCGCGGAGCCACCCCGTTCCAGTCTGATCTGCGTGTGATCGAACCAGCGTCGAAGCGCGTTTTGGTGATTCCCGGCGTTACCGTGCCTCCCGGTGAGTCACTGTGGCTTCCGCTGAGCGTGGCTCTGGGGCCGAACGGCCTTTGCCGCGAATGCTCGGCCTTTTCCGGTTCCGAGCGCGTCGTATATGCTACGGCCGAACTGCTCACGATCGAATTTGAAAACGGGATTCTGGCCATGGAATTCGCGGCCCCGCAGGCCGGCGAGGTGATCCTCCAACTCGAGCGCGAACCGGTCGGACCGCTCCTCGCCGCGGGTAAGCCGACGAAATTCGATTGGGACGAGAAGACTCTGCGCGCCCGCCTCCCCGTGCCTGCCGGCAAGGCGCCCGGGAATCGCGTACGCATCGGATTAGCCATCGAGGCTCCCGAAACATCAGCGTTCTTCAGCGATGCGAAACGGCTGGTAATCGGCCAAAAAAACGCCCTCTCGACCATCTATTCTTCGGCCGAAGTGGCGTCACGCTCGCGGTTGCGTGTACCGGAAGGCTACGTCGCCACACCCTCCCCTAAGTCGCCCAACGAGATCGATTACGCTGTCGCCGTACCGCCCGATGCGTTGCACGGCGACTGGGCGTCGCTCGCCCTGGAGGTCGATGGCATCGCTTTGGGGCGCGCGCGGCTCCAACTGTTCCGCCCCGTTTCGATCCGCCTCGCACAGGCTCTCGAACTCCACTTCGGTCAGCAAACGCTGCCGGTAGACCCACCGGTCATCACCGTCGATACGCGTGCCGGAACCAATCTGGAATTGATCATTCGCAACAACTCGCCGCAGATTCAGAATTACCGAATCGAGGCCTCCGGCGAAGGAGTGGAGTTCTCTCCGGGAAAGACGGAAATTGCGGTCGCGGCCATGGAGGAGCGCAGAGTCTCTTTGCGTGCGTTTGCCGAAGAAGGCGCGGCCGGTTTACGAGATTGGCACGTTCACGTGAGCGGCGGAGCCGAACTGGAGTTGCCTTTCCGCGCGATCTTATTGCCGCGAAACGGCGTCGTTGCCTGGACGGCGGACCTCGATGGCGGCGGCTCTCCCGAATGGATACTCGAATCGCAGAGGCTTCGGGCTATTTTCTCGTCGAAAGATGGCGGGCGATGGATGGAGTTCGTCTGGAAGGACACGAATACCAACTTCCTCTCAATCGAAGGTGGATTGGCCCAACCGGGAGCCGTCGAAATCCAGGCTAACGGAAATTCTCTGTCCTTTAAAGGCAGCGGTTGGACGAGGACCGTCTCGCTCGCGGGCGATGCCCTAACGATAGAACAGAACTCTCCGCTTCCGGCCGAGAGCATCGCGGCCCAGAAGATCGGCAACCTGCGTCTTTCGATCGACCGGCAGTCTCCCTCTAAGATCACTTATAAGATTGAGCAGTCGAATCCCTGAAACCAGAGATTCTCCTGCAATAGATTTGTCACCAAATTTCTATTGACCTGAGGCTCGCGGGCTCCCTATACTCCGAGCCTATGAGCCACAAAGAGAAGACACACCACCGTCGTAAGCATCCGGGAGAAGCGCCGCCGCCCGCAAATGACCGGCCCTTGCCGGCGGACAGCCCCACCTTCGCCGAGGGCACCCCGTCGCCCGATCCGAAGAAATTCCGCATCAAACATAAGTCCGATGATGCCGCCTATAAGATATTGGACTCCGAAAAGCAGAGTCCACGCCCGTTTCCAATAATCGGTAAGACCGCTGAGCCTGTTTTGCAGCTCGCCGATGCGTTCGGTCAAGAAGGCGCGCAGATCGTCTCCGGGATCCAAAAGGCGGGGCAGATCGTGTTTCATGCCGTGGGTGACACCGGAAATACAAAGGGCCCGCGCGACCAGAGTCTGGTGGCCGACAAAATGGTGTCCGACTTCAATGATCAAAGCGATGCCGCCATTCCCATGTTCTTTTTTCATTTGGGCGACGTAGTCTACAGCTTCGGCGAAACCGTGTATTACTACGATCAGTTTTACGACCCATATCGGGACTACCCCGCGCCGATTTTTGCCATTGCCGGAAACCACGATGGAATGGTCGCCCCGCAAACGTCGACACCGTCCCTGCAGGCGTTCCTGAATAATTTCTGCGGCGCCGGCGAACCGATCCATCGCACGCCCGAAGCCGGAGGCCTGCCCCGCACCGCGCAGATACAACCGGGAGTCTATTACACGCTGGATGCGCCCTTTGTGCGAATCCTGTCGCTCTACAGCAACTGCCTCGAAGACCCAGGTGTGATCTCTGACGAAGATGGACAGTTTCCCTATCTGGGGCAAACTCAAGTGGATTTTCTGAAGGCGGCGCTCGAGCGCGCGAAATCCGAAAAATTTGCCGGCGCACTCCTGGTCGCTGTACATCATCCGCCATATGTCGCGGAGTCCGGCGGGCAATATGCGGGCCGACACGGCGCCAGCCTCAGAATGCTGGCCGATATTGATGACGCTTGCGAGGCAGCAGGCCTGTGGCCGCACGCAATCTTGTCCGGCCACGCCCACAACTACCAGCGATTTACGCGCACTAAAGGCGGCCGCCAGACACCTTTCGTAGTAGCGGGGAACGGCGGGCACGCCTGTGTTCCACTGACCGCTAAAGGCGAGCCCACACTGCGGACCCCGGCTGTGCAAGCCACCCTTTCGGACGGTCACGACACGGTCGTTTTTGAAAACTACGACGACCAGGATTTTGGGTACCTGCGCATCATGGTGAACGCCGCTCAGCTTCGGATCGAGTACCATCCGGCCAGCGACGGCGCGAATTCCAAAACACCGGATGACTTCGTCACAGTCGATTTGGCGAGCCGGCAAATTGCGCATTACCGGGTGCCGCAGTAACAGCGGATCACACCTGATAAATTGAAGTCGTGATCGCCACCGGGCAACCTGCGCGTGCGGTGCATGTAACCGGGCCTCTGCTGTTACCGCTTGCGTTTTCGCTCGGTCTAGCCGCTTTAACGGTTCTTCCTTCGGTACGCGCGAACTCGAACCTGTCGCTGACATTGGTGCTCGCGGCGGTTTCGCTATGCGTGTGGGACGCAATTCTGTTCGCTTCCGTGCGGCGCAACCAGCGTACGCTCGGCTTTGAGGTGGTCCTGCGCAAACAACACTACCTGCAAGCATGCGCTCAAGCTTCGGTGCTGTTGTATTGGGGCTGGTATTGGCCGCAGGTTTATGCGTCGTTCCATCTCATTCTCGCCCAACTGATATTCGCGTATGCCTTTGACATGATGCTCTGCTGGTCGCGGCGCGACCGCTACTCACTCGGTTTTGGACCCTTTCCGGTAATCTTCAGCATCAACCTGTTTCTTTGGTTCAAGCCGGACTGGTTCTATCTCCAATTCGCCATGGTCGCATTGGGGTTCCTCGCAAAAGAGCTGATCCGATGGAATCGGGAGGGGCGGCGCGTCCACGTTTTCAACCCCTCTTCGTTTCCCTTGGCCGTGTTTTCGCTGATTCTGATCGCCACCGGTACAAGCGATATCACGTGGGGCAAGAATATCGCCACTACGCAGTTTTATCCGCCGCAAATGTATCTCATGCTTTTTCTGATCGGACTGCCCGGGCAATTTTTCTTCGGCGTAACCTCGATGACCATGTCGGCCGTGGTCACAACGTACCTGTTCGGCCGTTTGTATTTTGCTGCTACGGGTGTTTATTTCTTCTATGACTCCTACATTCCAATTGCTGTTTTCCTAGGAATGCACCTCCTCTTCAACGACCCCTCCACCTCGCCGCGTACAGAGTTGGGGCGCATCATATATGGCGCGCTGTATGGACTAAGCACGGTTGCGTTGTACCGGATCCTCGGCAGCGCGGGAATGCCGACGTATTATGACAAGCTGCTGCAGGTCCCTTTGCTGAACCTTTCTGTGAAAGCGATCGATCGCATCGCCCGCTCCGGTTGGCTCCGATTTCTCGATCCGGCGGCACTCTGCCGGTCGCTTGCGCCACGGCAGCGCAATCTCGCATACATATCCGTGTGGGCCGCCGTATTTGCTGTCATGAGCGCTACTCAGGCCGTCGGGGACAGCCACCCTGGTCAGTGGCTTCCGTTTTGGCGGCGGGCGTGTCTCGACGGCCGGCCCTACGCTTGCCCTTATCTCGCCGATTTGACTTTGACCGACTGCGAGCGCGGATCGAGTTGGGCGTGTAACGAGGCGGGGCTCCTTCACATTGCACTTTCGCGGTCTGGCGAAGATCTCCGTAGACTCGATCCGGCGGGCGCCGCGGCTCCTCTCCGGCGCGGCTGTGAGCTTGGATCCGTGGTAGCGTGCCGCAATCTTCATACACTTGCAACCGGCTCGGGCAGATACGCGAGCGCACCCCCAACCCTTGACGATTACCCGATAATTTTGAGGGGAAGCAAGGGAGAGATCAACCAACGCGAGCCATCCGCGCTCTATGCGCTCGCCTGCCGCGAAGGTTGGCCGGACACCTGCCGGCGAACCGAGTAGCGCGTTCCGCTGAGAGACTATTGCGTCCCCCTTTGCATGGCTGCGCGCAAAGAATCCAGCCGCCCTTCCGTGCTAAAGAAAATATCCGTGGGAAAGCGCCGGTGAGCGAGGATGCCGGCATAGATTTTGGCAGCGTCGTCGAGGTTTAGCCCGAGCCCCGCAAGATACTGCATACGGAGGTTGGTGTCGCGATTGATCGGGGCGCCTCTGAGCCAGTCTGTGAGATCGGACTTCCGGCCCGCATAGGTCGCAAACAGATCCACCGGCGAGTTCATACCGACTTCCATGAGCGATTGCGAGAGTCTGCTGTCGGTGCGGTAGCCGATGCGCTGTTCCATCTCGTCCAGATCGATTCGCAGCGGCCCCGCTTGTCCTAGCAGCACCATATCGTGACCTCGGCCCTGGTACGGGTTGCCCCAGATGGTGCCGTTCGGAAACACTTCGAAAAATGTCGCGGCCGAACTCTTCACGGCCTCGGGGTCCGTCTCGAACAACTGGATGTACATCGTGACCACGCCGCCGGGATTCAGATGTTGACGCAGCATCTCCAGGAATTCCTTGGTATACAGGTTTGCCGCGCCCTTTACCCACGGATCGAGCGGATCGATTGTGATTCCATCAAAGCGTTCCTTAGTCGTCGTGAGATAGTGACGCCCGTCATCGATGCGGACCTGAACCTTGGAATTATCGAGAACGTTGTAGTTCGTATCACTGAAATAAAGGCGGGCAGCTTTGGGCACGAGCGGCTCGATTTCGATGATGGTTTCGCGTTCGACTCGTGGATCGACGGACACAGCACCCGCCGTAACACCGGCGCCGCAGCCGATCACAAGGACGGAACGGGGACTCGACGCCGTTAGGGTCGTCAGGTGACCCAACATGCGCTGAAGCCGCATATCGCGCGGCACGCTCGAAGCCTGGATTTTTCCGGCGACATGAAACGTGAGGGCTCCGTTAGGAAAACGCGAAACTGCTACTGACGAGTTCAGGCCTTCCTGGGCATAGATTATGTCGCTCTTTCCGGCCCAAGTGGCCGCATACCGGCCGTACGCGATCAGCAGATTCGAAACCGGCGGGACACTGCGGATGAACAAAGCGGCAGCCACGAGCCCAAGACCGCCGAAAACTACTCCGTGCCGAAGGCGATTCGAGGGCAGCAGAACCAGCAGGCCGGCAATGATTGCCAATGCGATGAGCACTTGCTGCGCGCGTTGCGATCCGAACCAGGGGACGAGCAGCAGATTGGCGCTGGGCGCCCCGATGATTGCACCGAATGTATTGGCTGCATAGACACGCGCCATCAGCCTGCCTCCATCCTGTGCTTTCGGCGCCGCTGCGAGCGCAAGCGGAAAGCTCGCGCCCCAGAGGAGAGTCGCGGGAAGCAGCGTCCAGAATGCGCGTGCCAGATCCAGTTCGAAATTGAACCAGATGCTTTGGGAGATCGAAGGGTTGACGGGCCAATACGGGAGCGCCGCGGACAGGTTGTATGCGGCCCAGGCGACCGCACCGGCGGCCAGCCACTGACACCAGCCGAGCGCTGCGCGGGGCCACGGCAGGACCCGGCAAAGTAACGCGCCGATACCACTGCCCACACCCAGGCCCGTAAGAAACACCGCGAGGATTATGGCGAGCGCGTAAACGGATGCGCCGAATAGCAGCCCCAGGATGCGTGTCCAGATAGCTTCCGCAGCCAACCCGCACAGGCCCGAGAGGGCGATCGCAATGTAGACAGCGCTAGTTCTGTTTGCAGGCCTCGAATCGAGTCTTCGTGTTGCCTGATCGCTCTCCCGTGGCCATCGGGCGGCGAGCACGACGGCGGTTGCTCCCATCAAAACGTTGAGCGCGGCCGCTACGTATGTCGCCGCGGCCACGTCGAAGTTCCTCAGCAGATAGAATCCCGAAAGGAGGCACCCCAAAACGGCCCCGGCGACGTTCGCGGCGTAAAGCAGACCCAACCACGAGACCCGATGTTCAGCCGCGCCCGATTGCCTTGCAAGCGCGGGCAGTGTCGCCCCCATGAACAAAGTCGGCGGAAGAAGGCACAGTCCAGCGGTAAATCCGCGCAGCAGAAATCCTAGCGGACCATATCCGCTCCAAGCCGTATAGACGCCGCGCACCAGCGGCACCAGATACAAAACCAGCACTCCGAAAACACAGATCCCGAATTCCAGCAGCGCGTAGACACGCAAAGGATGGCGTCCGCGCGATAGCAAGCGAGGCAGGATCAGACTGCCGAGACACATTCCTCCCATGAAGGTGGCTAGGAGGATTGCCAACGAGATCGCCGTGGAGCCGATGACCAACTCCAGAAGCTGGAACCACACGACCTCGTAGATGAGGGCAGCAACACCACTGCCGAAAGCGAGCCAAACGGCTGCGAGCAGATAGGGTATTGCGGTGGACCCGCTCGGGCTTGGATGCGAGACGACCGCGCTCGAGCGGTCTTCGGCGGTCGGAGCTCTAATGCTATTTCTTCTCCGTCTGCTCTTCCCTGCGATTGCCGACGAGAATGCCGATCATTCCGTAGTTTCCTTCGTGGCAAGCAGAATCGAAAATCATGTGGCGCTCTTCCGGAGCCCGCGCCATCTCGATGACCACGGTCCAAGGCTTCGTCCAGGTCTTGGGATCTTCGAACGTGATCTCGCGCTTCAAATTGTTGGCTTCGGTGCGGGTGAAGCGTTCGATCATCTTGTAGGTTTCAATGTTGGAGCCACGAAAGCCTTGCGAGAAGTTGGTGGTTTCAACCACCAACGAGTTCCCTTCCCAATGGCCGCGCGAGTCCCCCAAGTAGAACTTCAATTTCGATGGAGCATGCGGACGCCCATCCATGAAGATCACCCTATTGCCGCCGCCCGCGTGATCATCTTCCATGTAGATGCCCATCGATTTGGGAGACTGCACGATCTGCATCACAGTACCTTGCGCGAATAGCGTGTTTAACGGGAGGAACGGCATGGGGACGCCCAGGCACCGTGGCGACTGTGGTACAGTTTCGGGATTATCATTCACTCCTGGCCCGGTTCCTAAGCCGAGAGCGCCTCGTCCGGCCTGGCCGGCTCGCGCCGCAGGCGCTGCGCTTGCTACAAGGGGAGGAATTTTCCCGTCCGGCGGATCGATGATCATGGACGTGCGCTTGCCCGTCTTCAGCACGGAGTTGAAAACGGCGTTGTATGCGCCGCTAACGTCTTGTGCTTTGTCCGCGGAGCGCGCATTACGTCCAGGGTTGAGGCCCTTTTGGGCATCTGCCGCGGCCAGTTCTGCTTCCGTGAGAAATTCTTTGCCGGCATTGGCGGCGGAGCGTTCGAGAGGAACATCGGCAAAGACAAACCAGGTGCCTTGCAGATCCGGATCGCCCCACGCGGTACGCGAAGGAGTTCCCGGCCTCGCAGCGCCGGTTGCCTTGGGCGCTCCCGATTTAGCCGCGGACGCCGGAGTTTGGCCGCGGGTTGAGACGGCTGCCAACAGCAGCAGCCCGAGAACACCCGTCAGCGCGCACGGTATTGTCAGATTTCGTTTACTCATCCTTGCCTCGCCGAGGGCCGTTCACCAACACACAATGCGGCCAATCTACTTTTCAGTATCGACACCGGGCCGCTGCACTTCATAAGGAGCGCCGGTGTTGCCTGAAGAACCGAGGAATAGCTTTTGGCCGTTGGGCAGGGTAAGATCCCGGCCATTCGCCCGGTGCGACCCATCCTTGGCCTGATATCCGTCGACCACAATCTTTTGTCCGGGTTTGAGCGTATCCCTTGTGATCCCTCGCCGCAGCAGGATGTTCGGGCTGCCCGCTTCGATGGCCCAATTCTCCACGTTGCCGTCGGGGAGTTTTACGTCCACATGAATCCAACTATGAGGATTTATGAATTCTACTTTCGTGACCGTCGCCTCTGGAAAATGCACCGGCCGTTTCTCGTCGAACTCGGCGGCAAAGGCATGATGGGCCGCAAGCGGCGATGGGGATAAGAGCAACGTAAGCCCGGCTGTAAAAGCGGCCCCTACAGTTAATTTAATTAGCATGTGACTACCTCGCGATTCTCGATTCCATTACTTCTTCTGATTGGCCGGCGGGTTCCCGGAAATGTAGCGTTCGTAAACGGCCTCGCCGGGCGGGACCTTGCGCGTGATGTCCACATTCATGGTATTTCCCTCCCAGTGCTTGACCAGCTGCTGTTTCCGAAGATGCCCGTATAAAGTCTCTTCCACCATCTCGACGCACCGAAAATCCGTCAGTTCGGCATTCGACTCGAGGCGGCGGTAGAGGGGCATGCTGATTTTCCAAGGGCGCGTGAAGACTTGCGGGTCTTCAATCGTGGCCTCGTAGTGAATCACATCGCGGCCCGCGGGACTGTACCGTTCGGTCACGTGTAAGGCATCGCTATGGAAGTTACCGGCACGGTCGAACCAAGTGGCATCGGTGAAGTTGGAGACACTGACCACCAGAGTATCGCCCTCCCAGCGGCCTACGGAGTATCCCATGTACAGCACGTTCGGATACGGCTCCATTTTATTCAAATGGATGGTCCTCTGGGCATTCGCAAATTCAAAAATCATCTGGATTTTACTGGTGTCTTGGATGATTTGAAACGGGTGCGGCATGTACATGGCACGCGGTACACCGGGCTGAAAGCATTTCAGTTCGGGGTCGCGGTCGATCCAGTGTTCGAGGTTCTCTTTCCTCCTGGCTGCTGCCCATGGCTGATACGGAATCTCCTCGCCTTCGACAACGCCGAGACCTCCTGGGACCCAGCCCATGGAGCCGAGCGCGAGGACGGGCGCGGCGAGAACTACCGAGCCGGGGAGCAGGCCTGGCTGGCCGACCATAGGACGCGCCGGATGCGTCTGCAGATCCCAGTTGGCGGTGTTGTTTGCTTCCCAAACCCCGTTGAAATCGGGTTTGCCGGCGACCCGACCCGATGCCTCGGCACCCGCGGCGGAGGCCGGCGGTACAGTTTGTGTGACCAGCCGGAAGAGGCCCGCAGTTAGAGCGGCCGCTGATAATGCTATCAGGCAGCTTTTACGGAAATCACGCATAACCAAAGAAGACGCCCCCCCACATACTACACCCGATTTTTACTGATGGACGCAATGGCTGCGGGAGCCGAGCCCCGATGCTAAGATGAAAAAGCGGTGGACGCGCGGCATGATGCGTGCCATCTTGTTCTGAGCGTTTACTTCCTAACGCGCCCGTAGCTCAGTTGGATAGAGCGTCTGGCTACGAACCAGAAGGTCGGGAGTTCGAATCTCTCCGGGCGCACCATCAAACCACGAACTTGGTGCAAGCCTCCCTTCCGCGCGCGGCGGCAGAGAATCATGGCCTTCTTGACCCCAGCCTTCGCGAGATCCTCGGCGCCGAGGAGGAGCGTGTTGTCGTAGTTGAGCGTGAAGGCCGTATGATCCGGAGAGTATTACGGACATCACAGCGCGGGCTTGTGCCAGGCTCCGTCGTCGTGTCAGGATGGATTTGTCGCCGGGTTGAATGAATAAGGAATACGTAAAGAAGGTGGAAGGCGCGTATCGTGTGGGGGAGACGCGTGTGTCCCTGGATTCCTTGGTCTATCTCTTCCGCGAGGGAATCTCGGCCGAGGGCATGGTTGATTCCTATCCTGCATTGACACTCGAGCATGTGCACGGCGCGCTCGCGTTCTACCTCGCGAACCAGAAGGATATCGACACTTACCTCGTGGAAGGTCGGCGCACTGCTGAATTGCAAGACAAGGAATCGAGACTCACCAACGCGGAGTTGATTGCGAAGCTGCAGCGGGCCCGTAATGCGAGTCAGATTCCAAGCTGATGCAGACTTGGACGGACGCATACTGCGTGGATTGCGACGATCAGCGCCTGAGATCGACATTCGCAGCGCCGCCGATGCAGGTTTCGCGGGGTTGGAGGATCAAGAGGTCCTGCGGATCGCAGCGGACTCCGGGCGAATCCTTGTGAGCCGACGATGCCGGGGCACTTTGCGCGCTTCTCCGACGCTGTTCAAAGCCCAGGCCTGATCCTGCTGCGCGAAGCAATCTCGAACCAGCGGTAATAAGAAAAGCCCCACTCCGGCAGATGGGACCGAAGTGGGGCTGCGAAGTGCCCCGTGGAGGCAACGCACCAAAGCGTTCAAAACCTCTGTGTCAAACCCCACCGCTTGGATAGCAAATCGAGTGCCAGCACTAACCCGTTGTAGACAGGGGAAAACCTGTGCTCGGCTGCTCCAAAAATTGGTATTTGCCCGCCTACGCTTCCCATAATTTGAAGTGAAGTCGCTTGCCTAATACTCCTCGAGCCAGCGGCGCCGGTTTGCACGCATGGTGAGCAGGAGGACTGCGAAGCCGAAGGCCACGCCGATCGAAGCGCCGAAACCGATGGAGCGCGGTTCGAACCAGTGGAAGTGAAGGGTGAGGGCGGCGTTCACTAAGACCGGAAGGACAGCGGCAATGATCGGAGGCCAGGGCCGGTTTAAAGCGAATAGAGACCGGGCAGCGATTTCCATTAAGCTCCATCCCACCAGAGCGGGGCCTAGGCCTAAAAAAACTGACGAGACCAGGAGCGTAGATGCCCGGGTGAAGTTCCCTCGCTCGAAGACCAGCGCAATTAGTCGCTCCCGCAGGAGGAGGGCAAAACCGCAGCCGAGCGCGGCGATGAGGGCCGCGAGGAGAAGCGTGCGGCTGATCAGACGAAAGGCGTCCGGTAGGCGATAGGTCTGTTTGAGACGGGCGATCTCGGGGAGAAGAGAGTTCGCTAGAGGATTCACGAGCAGCGCCAGCGGAACCCCGACGCAGCGCATGCAGTACTCGAAGGCCGCCGCCATTCCTGGGCCGGCGTGAGTGGCGTAGGCCCGGGTGAAGGTGGCGTTGAGGCTGAGACCGGCGGCATAGACGAGGAAGAAGACCGGCTTTCGGAGGATGAGGGGCCAGGCTAAGTCACAGCGCGGCGGGACGCCGGGAACCAGGGCTCGCCGGGCTGCATGGTGAACGGCGGCGAGTTGGACACATGCGCCCGAGGCGTATCCGATAGCGAAGGCATAGACTCCAAGTTCCCGCCATAACGTTACGGCCGCGACGATGGTACACACGTTGATCGTGGCCTGATAAAAGGCTGTGGGCGCGAAGCGCCGCTCGGTGTAGAGCAGCGCCCAATACAAAGCGGCCAGACCGGCCGCTGTGGTCGAGAGGGCCAGAATGCGGCTGATGGTGACCGCAGCCCGGAATGATTCAGGATCGAGCCCGGGGCCGAGAATCCGCATCAGCCAGGGAGCGCCGGCCACTACGGCAGAGGATATTGCCAGAAATATCCAGACAAATCCGCGCCGCAGCTTGCCGAACAAGGCCGCGCGCTCGATCCCTTTTTTGGCGGCTAGCATGGGCACGAAGGCAAACACCATGCTGTTGATCAGCACCGAATTCAACGTATCGAGGGGACCCATAGCCACGGCCAACGAATCGGCCCGGCTATGCGTGCCCAATAAG
>JAFAWA010000558.1 GCA_019242155.1 Terriglobia bacterium
TCTCTCGGTTGTGGGCTGGGTCAAGCGCAGCCGCGGTTCGGGTGGCGACGGAGGCCGGAAGCCTGTGGGGCAAACACGCCTTTCGAGCCCCGGCGCACTACACTAAAAATATGTCACCCGTTGGTCGGCGGGCCGCTATCTTCCTGCTCGTCCTTGCCTCAGGCCTCTCCACACTTTCCGCCCAGGAAACCTGCAATAACACGCCCGCCTACTCGACCTGTGACATGGTCTTTGAATTAAGTTCAACCGATGCCCGAACCCACGCGAATCCCTATGCGGACGCAACTCTGCAGATAGAGTTCCGTTCCCCGCGGCACCGAACCCTTTCCGTTCCCGGTTTTTGGGATGGCGGACAGAAAATGGTGGTCCGTTTTGCCCCTACCGAACCCGGCGAGTGGGCTTATTTAGTAACCAGCAACGTTGCTGCGTGGGAAGGCAAGACCGGCACGTTCACCGCGGCGGCATCGGAAGCACCGGGATTCATTCGCCCCGCGAACGTGCACCACTGGGCGTATACGGAGCGGAACTTGCCGCATCTCTGGATGGGCGTGACAGAGCTCAATTTCGCTTCGCTCGAAGAATCCACCTTCCGCGCCTTGACCGATGCTCGCGCCGCTCAAAAATTTAACCATCTTCGCGGCCTGATTCTGGGCGAGCGCAGCGGCACCGGCTTTACGGCGCAGGGGCTGCCGGATCCGGCATACTTCCGCCGCCTGGACGAGCGCATTCGGTATCTGAATCAGAAGGGCATTGTGGCCGATCTGATCTTCGCCGCGGGTCCCGGCGCACTCGTAAAACTGTTTCCCAACCGCGAACAGCGCCGTCTCTTCGTTCGTTATGTCGCCGGCCGATATGATGCGTTCAACGTTACCTGGGAGCCGGTGGCCCAGTTCGAAGATTACCTCGACGCGAGGGCAATCCTGAGCGAGATGGGAAGCGCTCTCAAAGATGCCGATCCGTATCAACATCCGCGGACTAGCGGCGCCCGCGTGACTTCCGCTCCGCTACTCGATGACAAGTGGATGAGCTTTGCGGCGTACGGCGCGGCGGACGATGCGATCGGAGCGGTCGAGCACCAACTCTACCCAGTGCCGTTTGTAAATCTCAACCTCGGCCGCGAGGACAGCGGAGCGGGCAAACCGGCCTCGGGCGATGTGGATGCTGCGGCGCTCCGCCGCCGCCTCTGGAATGCCACCATGGACGGCCAGTACGTGACATACGCCAACACAGGCTCCGGCGCGCAATATCTGAACTCGCCCGGCGCCAAACAGATGACCGTATGGTTCGACATCCTTTCCGATACCCGGCACTGGGAACTTGAGCCCTACTTCGACGTAGATGGCGGCCGCGCCTTGGCGCTCGAAGGAGTGGAATATCTGGCCTATATCGAAAAGCCCGGCCCGCTCGAGCTTCAAGTAGAAAAGCATGGCTACGACGTGCTGTGGATCAATCCGATCGACGGCGAAATCACCCGAAAAAAATTTAGCGGCGATCACTTTACCGGAGAGCCCCCGGACAAGTCGCATGACTGGGTCTTACACGTGGTTCGCGAAGGCCGCCTGGAAGGGATGAACAAGTCGTACAAGTTCGAGTCGCGCGAAATCCTGATGCAGGAGATCGAACAGAACCCGGATAAGGTGCCGTTTGCAATCGAGCAGCCTGCGTCGGCCGCCGATGTCGTGGTTGGTCAAACGGCCGCTTATAGCGCCAAAGTCAAGCGCGACACTCGTGCGACGCGCTCGGTTCTGTGGCTCTGGACAGGCGAAGTGGCTGCCGACGGCCTTGGTTACCGCGTGCTGGCCACAGGACAGAACGGTAATTTCACCGTGCCCGAGGGCCTGGCGAAAAACTATCCGGCCGTGCTGCACCTGCGGCTGTTTGCGATGAACTCCAACGGCAAAGTCTATGCGCTCGATCGGGCGCTGCAGCTTAATCGCTAAGTAAGGCTCGTCAGAACACCACCTGTTAATATTCCTTGACGCGTATATACGCTTTGCGGTATACAAGGTTTTGTGGTCTCTGTGTTCGATGTGATTGCGGAGCCGAACCGCCGCGCAATCTTAAGCCTGCTGGTCTCGTCGGAACAGTCGGTGCGGCAGATCGAGCGTCAGCTTCGTATGCCGCAGCCCGCTGTCTCCAAGCACCTGCGCGTGCTGCGCGACGCGGGTTTCGTCGAATCCACGGTGGATGCGCAGCGCCGTCTCTACCGGCTGAAACCGGAGCCGCTTCAGGAGATCGATGCCTGGCTGGCGCCGTTCCGCCGGTTCTGGTCCGCTCACGTGGATGCTCTCGAACGCCACCTGGACCGCATGGAGCAATCAACAGCAACGAAAAGGAAGGCCACCAGAAAACGGCGCGGCCCCAACCGCGCACGTCATAAAGGAGAAACCAAGTGAAAATCAAGTTGACCAGCGTATACGTGGACGATCAGGATAAGGCCTTGCGCTTCTATACGGAGGTTTTGGGATTTACCAAGAAGGCCGATTTCAGCAACGGCCCATTTCGTTGGCTCACCGTAACCTCGCCCGAGGACGCGGACGGCACAGAACTCCAGCTCGCGCTCAACAACAACCCCGCGGCCCAAAGCTATCAGCAGGCGATTTTTCAGCAGGGCCAGCCCGCCGCCATGTTCTTTACAGACAACGTGACGGCGGACTACGAGCGGATCAAGGCGCAGGGCGCGGAGTTCACGATGCCGCCTACCGCCGTGACCGGCTCGACCATTGCCATGCTGAAAGACAGCTGCGGCAATCTCGTTCAGCTCACTCAGTTGGCCCGCTACTGAAGATCGGCTTTTTAATCTCTCTTTCGTGCATGATGGAGCTATGCGCGCAGCCGTGCTGTCAAATCCACAACCCGTGGCTGCGCGTCCTCTTCAGGTCGAAGATGCTGCGACGCCCGATCCGCAGCCCGGGCAACTCCTCCTCCGCGTCCGCGCCTGCGGCATCTGCCGCACCGATCTCCACATCGCCGAAGGAGAGCTGCCTCCCATCAAATCGCCGGTCATTCCGGGACATCAGATCGTCGGCGAAGTCATACAGGACACTGGTGAATTCCAAAAGGGCGCACGCGTAGGTGTCTCCTGGATCGGCGGCACTGACGGCACCTGCCCCTACTGCCGCAAAGGGCTCGAGAACCTGTGCGATGCCCCCACCTTCACCGGCTACTCGGTCGACGGCGGCTATGCCGAATACACGCTCGCCCGCGCCGATTTCGCATTCCCCCTCCCGGCTTCGCTCGATGACCTCCACGCCGCCCCGCTTCTTTGCGCCGGAATTATCGGTTTTCGCAGCCTGCGCGTCGCCGGAGTAGAACCGGGAGACCACGTCGGCCTCTTCGGCTTCGGCGCCTCTGCTCACTTGGCGATTGCGGTTCTCCATGCCTGGAAGTGCAAGGTCTATGTCTCAACACGCGGCGTCTCGCACCGCAAACTTGCCGGATCGCTCGGCGCGGCGTGGGTGGGCAGCGAGAACGACAAAGCTCCCGTAGAACTCGACCGCGCCATCACCTTCGCCCCTAGCGGCGATGTCGTGATCGCCGCGCTTTCCAGTCTCCGCAAAGGCGGCGTCGTCGCAATCAACGCCATCCACCTCGACCGCATCCCGCAGTTCGATTACGACCGCCTGCTTTGGGGCGAGCGCCAGATCCGCAGTGTCGCTAACATGACCCGTGACGACGCCCGCGACTTCCTCGCCCTTGCTGCCGATATGGGTCTAAAGCCGCACGTGACCACATTTCGCCTCGATCAGGTCAACGAAGCGCTGCTCGCCCTAAAGAACGACTCTATCGATGGCGCAGCCGTCCTCGTTCCGTGATAGCATCTCTCGACATGTACAGCCGTCTGATCGCTCTCGCATTTACCGGCCTCGGCCTGGCATCAGCACAGACCACTTCCGTCCGTGTTCTCGGTTCTAACGGTGTGAGAGCCGTGATCGAGGAACTCAAACCGCAATATGAGCAGAAAACCGGCCGCCGGCTCGAAATTCAATGGGGATCGACCACCGACCAGGTGAAAAAAATCAACTCGGGTGAAAGCTTCGACTTGACCATCCTCACCACCGAAGCGATTGACCAGTTGGCAAAAGCGGGCAAACTCATGCCCAAGACCGCGCCGGTTGCGCGCTGCGGCGTCGGTGTCGGGATCCGCTCCGGTTCCTCCAAACCCGACATCGCGACCCCCGAAGCGATGAAGCGCACTCTGCTCCAAGCGAAGTCCATCACCTACGCGGAAGATGGCGCCAGCCGGGCTTACGTCGAAAAAATGATGGACCACTTCGGCATCACCGCGCAAATGAAGCCGAAGATCATGCTGGCCCACGGCTCGGTGGCAGCCGACGCCCTGGTCGCCGACGGCAAAGCCGAAATGGTTCTCACGCTGGCAAGCGAAATCCTTCCCGCGCCCGGTGTGACGTTGGTGGGCACACTTCCCGAGCAGGTGCAGGGCTACATCAACTTCGCGGCCGGTATCAGCGCCAACGCAAAGAATGCGGACGCCGCCGAGGCCTTCATCAATGTCATTAAGAGTTCGGCAGCCAAGCCCGTGTATCAGGCCAAAGGCATGGAACCGCGATAACTAGCGGAACGCCAACTTGGCCTTGCGCTCTTCTTCTTCCTTAATGCCGGGCCCGAACAGCTTTTCGAAAAAGCCCTCTTTCACCAGCCGGTCCACCATGCTGTTGTCGATCACTTTACGAAAATCAAAGGCGCGCAACTGGGCCGCAATCTTCTCATCGGCCGGGTGGTCCAGTATGTATTGAACAGCGGGAGCAAGCACATACGGTACCCGTTCGTAAGTGCTCACCTTGGCGTAGTGATCGTACGTGCGCTCCAGTTCCGCAGGGTCCTGCTTGTCCCACGTGAGATAGGCTTTGATCGCGAATGCCTTGTCGTCATAAAAGCGCTTGATGGCTTCCGCGCATGCTTTCATCAGTGCTTCCGCGAGCTTCGGGTTGGCCGTAACGGTGCTCTTTTTGAACAGATAGACGGAAGGCGCATAGATGTCGTCGTAATCGCTGATATTCCCCAGATTCTTGTAGCCTTGTTCTTCGAGCTTGAAGTAAACCGGCGCGGTGATCATGGTCGCGTCGACGCGTCCGCCCGCGAGCGCCGCCGCCCGTGAGCTGACATCGCCGCCGATCGGAATCCATTCCACGTCGCGCGGCGTAAGCCCGGCCTTTCCGATGAGTCCGATGGTGTAGTTGTACGGAGCGTCTCCGATCTGGCTGACTCCGATTCGCTTGCCCTTCAAACTGCGCACGTTGGCAGTGCTCTTTTGGGCCATCAGCGAGAACAGACTCTTCTTGAACGGACTGCCCAACGCCACGAGAGAGCCGTCTTTCGAACTCGCCACCATCGACTGTTCGAGCGTGTAGGTGGTCATCACCGCCTGGCCGCTTACCAGCATCGCGATACCCGCCGGGTGTACCCCAAAGACCAGGCTCACGTCCAGACCATACTTCTGGAAATATCCGCCCTCCTTCGCAAGATAAAGCGGCCAAACCTGTCCTGTGCGGGTCGGATAGTTGATCGTGATTTTCTGTAAGGGAACGGACTGCGCTCGCGCCTGATGCAGCAGCAAACCGGCGCCCAACACCAAGCAGGCTGCGATCCGTCCGGTCCACGCGTTCCTGCCTGCAACCCCCATGCTCAGCACCATTGCGCAAATCCCATCGCGCTGCCCGTCCCTGCTTCGGACCGGTAGCACGGCACATAATCGAGAAGTTTCATCGCTAATCCCGCTTCCGACATCACGCCGGCTACCGTGATCCAGTTCTTGATTTCCGACGTCCCCGACTGGAACATCGCATCCGGAATTCTCGAGAGCGCCGCCACATCTCCCTTCTGAATCGCATCGAGCACGCAGGCGTCGAAGTCCTCATCCACCACGAAGTGCGTGAGGCCTCCGGAGGCGATCACTGCGAGCCTCGCATCGCCGGGCCAGGACAGGATAGCGCGCGCGAGTGCCCGCCCAAAGGCGAAGCATCGCGCGGGCGTCGGCTGGTTGGGCGGATAGAAGGTATTCACAAAGACCGGGACATGCGGCACCACATGATCGCGCATGATGCGCCGGTAGACGAATCCATATGCATGCGGCGCCGAATTGACGCCGATCTCCCCAACCGCCAACTTGCGTAACTGCGCCACATCGAAGCCCTCGCCAGTGACACTCTCAATCACGTGCTTGCCGAGTTCCGGCAGGCAAGGGTACTGCGTATACACCGGCGGTGTACGGTCAGCCTCCGCGCGCGCCACGGCGCGGTTCAGCTTCGCCAGAAACTCCGGCGTGCGCGGATGCCCCTCTACATAATCGCCCCAGAACACCGCCAGTCCCGGAACATGATCGCTCGTGAAGACCTCCATCTGGTCATTGCCCACCACTAGCGCGGCATCCGGCCGGTGCTGTTCAAAAAGATCGGCGAGCCGGTGAATTGCATTCTGGCACCGAGCATGCCGCTCTCGCGACACTTCCGGCGTGATCTGCTCCGCTAATTGCAGGCCGCGCCGCGCCGCCACGAGTTCATCGAAAGTGTAGGTCCGGCCCTGAAAAAAGTGCCGCGGGTTCTCGCGATCGGCCGAAACCCGGTCCACCCAATATTCCGACGGAATCGAAAGCATCGGCCCATGCGAAGTGGCGAGGCCAAACTGGATCCGTGCCATGCCTCACCTCGAACTTGCGTGGGCCGGTTCGTGCGCGCGCGGAATCGACATGCGCGAAAACAATCGCCGCGCATTCTCTTCAAAGATCTTGGCTCGGTCGGCCTCGGTGAGAGAGTCTATCGCGTCGATGAGCGGCTTAATGTCGTCGAAGCTCTTTCCGGTTTCGGGATTCGCGGCCGAACCCGAACCCGGATTCTCCGTTCCAAAGAGAACGTTGTCGCTCGAAGCGATTCCCAAAAGCAGTTCGATCGATTTTCGCGCATGCAGACACGTGTCGAAGTATAGTTTCCGCAGCCGCCGGTTGAACTGCTCGACTGTGCCGCCTCCCTTCATTACATGGTCCGCCTGCCAACGTCCAATCTGATATGGAATGGAGCCGCCGCCGTGCGCCACGATAATCTTCAGTTTCGGAAAATCCTCCATCACCTGCGAATTCACGAGCGCCAGAATGGCCATGCTCTCTTCGGAGATGAAGTGCTGGCTGTAGTTTTCGCGCCCGTGCTTGCATCCGGTCGAGTGGATCAGCCCGGGAACGTCCAGCTCCACCATCTTTTCCCAGAGCGGGTACCAATATTCGTCGCCCAACGTCGGCGTGCTGTTATCGCCCTCACCCGGATCGGTATCAATTAAGAGCCCGATAAAACCCAGCTCCTTCACACAGCGTTCCAGTTCCGGAAAACCCCAGCTTACCGGCTGCCCGGGAGCTTGCGGCGGCGCGCACACCCCTTGAAACCGATTCGGAAACGCACGCACCTGCTGGGCGATGTAATCGTGGTTCGAAACTGCCCAGGCCTCGATCATCTTCAGAGGCTTCTCGGCATGCATCAACTGAAATGGCCGCGGCGAAAGAAACTGAACGTCAGTCCCGACCGAGTCCATAATTCGCAAATTGCGCTTGGTATCCGGATGATCACGGACGTATTCGTCACTGAATCTCTTCGGCGCAAAGCCGTGCGCGCCGCGCGCCGAGATCTGCACCGCCTTCCACTGGTACAACTCGGGCGATGCACAAACATGAGCGTGAACGTCGATGATCATAGAGGCGATCTTCTCACATTCGCTGAGATGCCGCGGGTTGCATGGAAGGCCCAGTACCCGCCGGCCTGCTGACACCGGCGTAATTACTGCGCGATTACTGCAATCACTTCACACTGCACCAGCATGGGCGGGTCCAGGTCCGGACTTGCAAAGGTATGCCGCGCCGGCCGCGAGTGGCCGTCGGGAAACATCGCCAGCCACTCCCGGTTCAGGTGCGGCCGCAGAATCTTGTCCTTAATCCAGACATTCACTTTGATCACATCCTCTGGCGCGGCCCCGCCCTCCGCGAGCAGCGTACGAACGTTGGCAAACATCTGCGCGCACTGCGCGTCAATGCCCTCCGGGAACTTGCCCGTGCGCGGATCCTTGCCCGACACGCCGCTAGTCATCAGGAATGATCCGATCCGGCAGCCCCCCGGAATCGGGTTGGTATGCTCTACTCCGGGCAGGTCAAAGCTGACGCGTTTGCTCATGTCTGGCCTCTTCGAGACTATATAATAACCGAAGCATGGGCGGCCCTTTATGTTCCATTCGCGTGCTCGATCTGACTCGCGTCCGTTCCGGTCCCACCGCCGTGCGGCAGCTCGCGGACTGGGGCGCCGACGTCGTCAAAATTGAACCTCCTTCAGCCGACGGCACCGACCCTTTCGGCGGCGAACGCTCGGGCCCTGATTTTCAAAATCTGCATCGCAACAAGCGCAGCCTCACACTCAACCTGAAGTGTCCCGAAGGAGTCGCGATTCTGAAGCGCATGGCAGAGACGGCCGACGTACTCGTCGAGAACTACCGGCCCGAAGTCAAATCACGGCTGGGCATCGACTACGCCGCCATGCGCGCCATCAACCGCCGCCTGATTTATGCCAGCATTTCCGGCTTTGGCGAGGACGGCCCCTATCGTGACCGGCCCGGTTTCGATCAGATTGCGCAGGGAATGGGCGGCCTGATGTCCATTACAGGTCTGCCGGGGCAGGGGCCCGTTCGTGTTGGCGTCCCCATTGCCGATCTTGCCGCTGGAATTCTTTGCGCGCAAGGCATCCTGCTCGCGCTTTTCGAACGGGAGCGATCGGGCGAAGGGCAATGGGTCACCAGTTCTCTATTAGCCGCCCAAATTTTCCTGTTGGATTTCCAGGCTTCGCGCTGGCTGAATGACGGCGAAGTGCCGCGTCAGGCCGGCAACAATCACCCGACAAAC
>JAFAWA010000559.1 GCA_019242155.1 Terriglobia bacterium
ACGGCGTGATGTATGTTGTGAACGGAAAGTGGACCTTCGCCATAGATGTCGGGACGGGCAGGCAGATATGGCGCACGCCGGTACATCTCGAAGAAGGAGTGCAACGAAGCGCCTTCAACCGAGGCGCGGCGACCATTTATAAAGGGAAGCTATTTCGCGTCACCATCGACAACCATCTGCTCGCGCTCGACATGAAGACCGGCGAGGAGCTCTGGAACCAGAAGTTCGCGGACGCGCGCGAGGGCTACTATTCGACCAGCGCGCCGATCGTAGCTAACGGCGTCCTGATCTCGGGCGTGGCCGGGGGAGAGTCCACCACGCGCGGCTTTCTGGACGGGTGGGATCCGGATACGGGCAAGAAGTTGTGGCGGCGGTACACCATTCCGGCGCCCGGCGAGCCGGGCTCGGAAACCTGGCCGAAAGATAGCGAGGCATGGAAGCAGGGCGGCGGTCCAACATGGCGATCGGGTTCTTATGATCCGCAACTCGATCTAGTTTACTGGGGGACGGGAAACGCGGAACCGTACGACCCGCGGCCGCGCCAGGAGCTCGACAGCCTGTTCACCAACAGCGTGCTGGCGATCCGCCCGAAAACGGGAGAGGTTGCCTGCTACTACCAATACACGCCGAACGACGTGTATGACGTGGACGCGACCGACGAGAACGTGCTCGCCGACATTCCGGTGAACGGGCAAATGCGGAAGGTCATGATCCAGACGAACAAGAACGGCTTTCTCTATGTCCTCGACCGAACCAACTGCAAACTGATCGCGGCGCACCCCTATACCAAAGTCAATTGGGCGACACACATCGATATGACGACCGGACGCCCGGTACTGACCGACATACACAAGCGCTTCGTAGCGGGCGAGGAGGTCGAAATCTGGCCGTCGCGCGGCAGCAACGCTGTGCCCGCCGCTTTCAATCCGAACACAGGCCTGCTTTATGTAAACGCATGGAGCGTGCCTCGCATACAACAGCTCGCTCCGGCGCGGCCCGTTCCCGTGGGCGGCACTTCTACGGGAGTAAATGCGAAGTATCCGGAACTGCGCCCGGGCGAGATGGCGGGCTCGTTTGCCGCGATCAATCCTCTAACCGGCGAAAAGAAATGGGAGGTTCCTCTCGCCGATCTGCCCAGTTCCGCGGGCATGCTCGCAACCGGCGGCGGACTGGTGTTTACGGGCAAGCTCACCGGAGAGTTCCTGGCACTCGACGAAGATACGGGCCGCACGCTGTGGCAGTTCCAGACCGGCTCGAGCGTCAACGCGACGGCGATCACCTACACGTATAAAGGGCGCCAATACGTGACGGTCGCTTCGGGACTTGGAGGCATTCTTGCGACCCGCTATGCCTCGCGCCGCGTACCCACGGGCGGGTCGGTATGGACATTCGCGTTGATGGCAGAATAGCGAAAGAACCTATGTGGACACGATGCGTGTGGTTAAGTCTAGCGGCGCTGGTTTCTTTAACGGCGCAGGATCTCACCATTACCAATGCTCGGATTATCGGTCCGAACGCGTCTGTGATCGAGCGTGGATCGATCGTGGTGCGCGGCGGAAAGATTGCTTCCGTTGCGACCGGTAAGCCTTCCGCAACCAGCGGCCGGGTTATTGACGCGAACGGCATGACGGCGATGCCGGGATTTATCGATGCTCACCGTCACATCAATACCGGTCCGGACGAAAAAGCGCAGATGCAGGCGCTACTCGAAGCCGGCTACACCACGGTGCTCTCCGGAGGAGGGCCGGCCGAAGGCAATATTACGCTTCGCGATCATATCGAGAAGGGGCTCATCAACGGCCCGCGCATCATTCCGTCAGGCTCCCTGCGGTTGAACAATCACACGCCGGAAACGGCTCGCGCGGAAATCCGGAAGATAGCCGGGATTGGGATCAAATTTACGGGCGAAATTGCGCTAACGCCCGTTCCGGGGCCGTCCGATAAAGAACTGGAAGTTCTCAGGGCGGTGGTGGACGAGGCCAAAAAAGCCGGCGTGATGGTGCAGGTTCACGCAGTGAGTTCGAAAGCGATGATGGCGGCCGTGGACGCGGACGTGAAGCTGCTGGTGCACCTGCCCAACAAGGACTGGGTGAGCAAGGAGGACGCGAAGAGAGTAGCGGCGTCGGGCGTGAAGGTGTTGGGGACGGTGGGTTTCGGGTCGCCGGTCTTCGGAGTGTTCGCCGAGGACAACAAGCCTCGTTTCCGCGACGGTAAGCCGTGGCCCGAAGGAATCGTTGACGGGGTGCGCTTGGGCGAAGAGGCGGGCTATATGCCGGTGAACGCGCGCACCATCTGGGATGCGGGCGCCACGCTCGGCTACTGCACCGACACCACCTATGATCCTAAAGCGGGGCTCGACCACGAACTGAAGATCCTGAATGTCATGTTCTCAATGCCTGACCTGATAAAAATGATGGGACCCAATACCGCATCCTACATTCAAATGGCAGACCAGCTCGGTACGCTCGAACCGGGCAAGCTTGCCGACCTCATTCTGGTCGATGGAAATCCGCTGGAGGGTTACTGGAATTTTCTCAAAACAAAATTGGTGGTGAAAGGCGGAGTAGTTGTCGTGGAGAAACATTAGCGCCGGGCATTGGATTTCAATGAGTACGGCAGCCCGGCGGAACTAATTCCGCCTTGTTCATTTCAACACAAACGATCCATTTGCGCTTGGTGATTTCCTAGGTACCGTTAGCGTACGCTGAGTACTGGACGCTAGGTCGCACAGGCTTTAAAAGGTAGTCTCAGTCCTAAAACTGGGGTTGATCCGGACTAGAACGTACCACCACTTCCCATCGCCACGCGCAGCCGTTCTCCTGGCCTTTTCCGGCGTGCGACTAGCTCACTGGAGTACGACATGCCAAACGGCGCAAAGTTAACCGTATCGCGTGAAATTGAAGACGCTCTGATGTACCTTCCCCGGAAGGGTGTAACCGACTACCGCAAGGGCCAGGTGATTTTTGATGAAAATCAGCCCTCGCGCGGTCTTCACCTGGTTGTGCAAGGCAGAGTGAAAGTAGCCGTACCGCTTGAGGACGGCACACAGACCGTGGTGGACATCTTCACGACGGACGATTTTTTCGGGGAGAGTTCGCTGCTTGGTGCCGGTAAGTCGACGGAACGAGCAGTGGCCTTAGACAATGTGACTTTGATGTCTTGGACCGGGCCGGAGATCGAAGAACAGGTGGAGCGGCAGCCGCGGTTGGGCATTGCCCTGTTACAGATGCTGGTGAAGCGGGGCTTGGACTACGAGGAACGGCTGCAGAGTTTTGCTTTGGATAAGACTCCGGAGCGCGTGGTTCG
The DNA here is from genome assembly GCA_019242155.1 of Terriglobia bacterium. Taxonomy (GTDB): domain Bacteria; phylum Acidobacteriota; class Terriglobia; order Bryobacterales; family Bryobacteraceae; genus PSRJ01. The sequence continues at coordinate 3,307 of JAFAWA010000559.1, forward strand.
GGCTTTGTTACGGTTTGCCGAGCGGCTCGGGGTTCGGACGGAAGATGGATCGGTGAAGATTCCGCCGCTTACCCACCAGGTGCTTTCCGAGTACGTCGGTACTTCGCGCGAGATCGTAACATTCCAAATGAATTACCTGCGCCAGAAGGGCTACTTGCGCTATTCGCGCAAGGGCATACAGGTATACGTGGATAGTCTCCGTGAATACCTGGACGCACAGCGGAGCCACGAAAGCGGCTGGCCGGCAGGCGAGGAAAGAGCCGTCGTCGCAGCCGAAAGAAACGGCTCCGCCCGTTAGGGCCGGCGGCCGATGATACGGTACGCACGCCCGTACTCCTGGGCGGCGGTATCGCCGCTTGGATTAAGATTCCGAAACCGGAACAGGGGTGCCGACGTTTAATAGTTGACGCCCTTTCTCCCTAGTTGGCGTATAGTGTAGCTAGACTGGAGCTTTTTTCAGATGAACCCCCGTTTCGCTGTACCCGTGGCATTGGCGGCTGCCCTCAGTATGTTAGCTGGCGGCGCTTTGGCGAACGACAAGAAGAGCGACCCCGAGGAGATCGGGAATCGTGATGTCGGTAAAGGTGTAAATTTCTACTCGCTCGAGAAGGAGATCGCGCTGGGCAAGCAGTTGGCCCAGGAAGTGGAGCGGCAGGCAAAAATCATCGAAGACCCAGTCATTGCCGAGTATGTGAGCCGCGTGGGCCAGAATCTGGTGCGCAACTCGGACGCGAAGGTGCCGTTCACGATCAAAGTTCTGGACACCGAGGAAGTGAACGCTTTCGCCTTGCCGGGCGGTTTCTTCTTCGTCAACTCCGGCCTGATCCTGAAAGCGGACAGCGAGTCCGAACTCGCCGGAGTGATGGCTCACGAGATCGCGCATGTCGCGGCGCGGCATGGCACCAAGCAGGCGACGCGCGGGGAAATCATCAACCTCGCTTCCATTCCGCTGATCTTCATGGGCGGCTGGACTGGTTACGCGATCCGGCAGGGCGCCGGCCTGGCGATCCCCATGGGGTTCCTCAGCTTCTCCCGGACATTTGAAAAAGAGGCGGATTACCTGGGCCTGCAGTACCTGTACAAAACCGGGTATGATCCCACATCGTTCGTAGATTTCTTTGAAAAGATTCAATCGATGGAGAAAAAGAAACCGGGGACGGTTTCTAAGGTCTTCTCCACCCACCCGATGACGGACGACCGGATCAAAGCAGCGCAGACGGAGATTGAAAAGATCCTGGTGGCTAAGCCGGAGTATGTGGTAAATACATCGGAATTCAACGATGTGAAAGGCCGCCTGGCGATGCTCCACAATCACCGTAAGGTGGATAATGAGGATCCCAATCGGCCGCGGTTGCGGCGCGCGCCCGGAGCGGGCGGCGGTCCCGTGGACGATAACAGCGGACAGAAGCCCGATTCCGATGAGCGGCCCACTCTGAAGCGCCGCGCGGATCAGTAAACTGTAGCAGAAACAATTGAAAGGGGCTGCTCGCGTGCCTGCGCCGGCAGCCCCTTTTTACGTTGCGGACCAGGTCAATCTTTGTGCGTGTGGCGCTGCGTCGCCAGGCGGTACAAGTATGTGGTGTGCTGGCGGTCCAGTTCCGCGGCGCGTTGGTCCCCGAACCGGTCGGAGGTCAGAGCGCCCAGAAAGTTCACCAGATCGTCGACTTCGGTTGCGGAAAGCCCTAGGGGCTTCATCTCGGTATCCAAAAACGGATTCGGTTCTCCGCCCTTGTTAAAGAAGTCGACCACGTCCCAAATGGTTTCAAGGCTGCCGTCGTGCATGTAGGGGCCGGTCAAAAGAACGTCGCGCAAAAACGGCGTTTTGAAGGCGCCGATATCCTTCCGGTCTTTGGTTACGAGGAAGCGGCCTAGCTCCGAGTAGTCGGTTTCGAGCGCCAGCTTGTCGATCTCCGCCTGGTTGCCCTTCTCGACGGTGTCTGCGGCACGCTTCGCAAGTTCGTTGAAATCCTGTTTGCGGACCGCAGGTCCGGTGTTATGGAACAGGTTGTCACCAAAGATTGGGAGCGCCGGATCGTAGGTATGACAGGTGCCGCACTGGGCCTTGCCGGTGAACAGCGCCCATCCCCGAACCTGCGAGGCATTCAGAGCTTTTGCGTCCCCGTGCAGATAGCGGTCGAAGGGAGCCTCCGTAGAAAGACGGGTCCTCTCGAAAGCGGCGAGCGCCTTGACCAGATCTTCCCAATTGACAGGGTGCCCAAACACCTGCTGGAAGGCTTCGACAAACTTCGGCATGGCAGATAGCTTTGCCACTACGTCTTTCGGGTCCTTCTGGCCCATCTCAATGGGATTGAGAATCGGGAGCGCGGCCTGTTCTTCGAGGCTGGCCGCCCGGCCGTCCCAGAACATCGTTTTGTAGAAGACCGTATTCAGGATCGAAGGCGCGTTGCGCTTGCCGATCTGATCGTCCACACCCCGGGAGGTCGCGGTGTGGGTGGTGAAACCGTTGCGCGGCGAATGGCAGGTGTTGCAGGCCAGCGAGCCATCCGCCGACACCTGCTTCTCGTCGAAGATCATATCGCCGAGTTTCGCTTTGGCATCGGTTATCGGATTATCTGCCGGCGTGTGCGACCGGAGAGTCTCGGGAGAAAAAAGAGCCACAGGAGGCGGCGCGCCCGGGGTGGGGGGCTGCGCGGGTAGAACAATGGCAAAAGCCAGGACTGCGAGTCCGGCGGCGGAAATGCGTTGCATTACGTTGATCCTTTGATTGGCAACTAACAATAGACCCGGCACGTGGCGCTGCGCGGGCGCGCCTTACCGCGCCGTGGCGGGTGCATCCGACTTCACTTGGCTGCGGGACGTCCGGCGGGAGCGGCGGCGCGGCTGGTCTGTTGCGGCACGGGAGTTCCCGCAATACCGCCTTTGGCCAGGAGCAGGTCGGCCGTGTCTTTATGCACGTCGATGCGCTGCCCGCCGCGGCTATTGCCGCCGGCGCGGCCCATGGCGTAATCGACCGCGGTGAATCCTCGCGCATCGGGGAGATTGATATCCGCCCCTTTGCTCACCAGGTATTCGACGACCTTGTTCCAACCCCAGAACGCAGCCCCATGTAGAGGCGCCTGCTCGAGCCGGGTGGCTCGGCCATTAATTTGGCCGCCATGGGCGAGCAGCAACTCGAGCGACGCGATGGAGCGCTCCTGGATATCGGGAGCACTGTAGTTACCGCGCGTATCGGCATCCACCGATCCCATGCCCGAGGCTGCGACCGTGGGCGTCATGCCGTCGTTGTTCGGCAGATCCACGATGGCGCCGTGCTCGAGCAACAGCTTGATCACCGGCGCGTCCTGGGCTTTGGCGGCGCGGAGCAATGGAGTTACGCCCGGCTGCATCAGCATGCGATCGACGCCGCGGTCGGCGCCCGTCGCCCGATAAGGTTGCAGGAGCTTCAACTGCGGGTTGGGATTGGCGCCCTTGTCGAGAAGGATACGGATGATGTCGATGGGCAGCGTTTCATCGAGCGAGGGCTGATCCGGACGGCCGCCATGGGGTAGGGTATTGTAATCGACCGCCAGGTAGAGCGGCGTGCGGCCCCACCAATCCCAATGGTCGATGTTGGCGCCCTTCTCGATCAGATACTTTGCGACATCAAAGTGCGTATTGAAAACTGCCGAGATGAGCGGCGAAACGCCTTCGGGATCGGGCAGATCGACGTTTGCGCCCTTTTCGACCAGGGCCTTGACACAGTCGAGACAGCCTTCACGAACGGCAAACAACAGTGCGGTCATGCCCCCGGGAGGACGCGGCTGGGCGCGAGGCTCGGAGCTGACCAGAGGGGTCATGAGATCGGTGGCAGATTTCGCGTCTACTTCCGCGCCGTGCGCGAGCAGTTCGCGCACCATGGGGGCCTGGGTTGCGGCGGCCGCCCACATCAGAGGGGTTTGCTCCCGCTGCGCTTCTTTGACGTTCGGGTTGGCGCCTTTTTCCAAAAGCAGCTTCGCCGAGGCAACCTCGGCCGTCCGCGCGATGAGCATGAGCGGTGTCTGGCCGTCCTGTCCGGCAACATTGGGGTCCGCGCCTGCTTCGAGCAGCGCTTTGATCATTCCGGGATTCGCGTTGAGGGCGGCTTCGCCGAGGGGCGTCGAGCCAAGCTGATTGCGAACCTTCGGACTGGCGCCGGCCTTCAGCAAGCGGGAGACGAGGTCCGTATCGTTTAAATTGGCGGCCCAGAGGAGAGCGGTGGAGCCGTCGGCTTCGGCTGCGTTCACATCGGCAGCCTTCTTCGCGATCATCTCAATGGCGGCGGCACGCTGGCCCGACTTGATCGCGCCGGCCAGTTGGGCTTCGCCCGCAATTAAAGGCAGCGCGGCGATGGAAAGCCCCGCGGCGAGTAACAGAGATTTCATGGCCGCTTACACCTCCAGGAGTTTTCCGGTGCTGTCGCCAAGCTTGTCTTGCGAAACTCCCACGCGGTCGAGCATGGTCACGAGGACGTTGGCGAGCGGCGTATGCTCGGGCGGTACGATGTGCTGGCCGCCCTTTACGGTCTTCCACCCGCCCACCATCGAGATCGGCAGCGGGTAGTGATTGTGAGCGTTGCTGTTGCTCATGTTGCTGCCGAACAGGAAGAGCGAGTGGTCGAGCATCGTGCCGTCGCCATCGGGCATCTTGGCCAGTTTGTCGAGGAACTTGGAGAAGACTTGGGTATGATAGGCCTGCACCTTGGTCAAGCGTTCCATCTTGGCCTGCTCGTTATTGTGGTGCGAGAGAGGATGGAACGCGTCCGGTACGCCGATGTGGTTGTAGGTCTGACCACTCACTTCGGCGGCGATCATAAAGGTAAAGATGCGCGTCATGTTGGCCTGGTAGGCCAGGGCGACCAGGTCGAACATCAGGTTGATGCGTTGATCGAAGGCAAGCGCTGTCTCTTTGGGAGCGTCCGGAATGGAAACGTGGGAAAGGTCGCGCGCTTCCATTTTCTGGATGCGGCGCTCGATTTCACGAACACTCTCGAGGTAGTCGGACAGCATCGCGTTGTCGGACGGTCCCAAGACGCGCTGCAACTCTTTGGCTTCCTGCCCGATCATATCGAGGAGGGAACCGTACTGTTTGGAGAGACGCACGCGCTCGGCGGCGTTGTCGCCTTGGCCGAAAAGGCGGATGAAGAGCTTGCGCGGGTCGACCTCCATCGGTAGAGGCGTGGTGGGCGAGCGGAAAGAGATCGTTCCTGCGTAGGAGCAGCCGTAATCCCGGTCGCAGAAGCCGCCGCCCCCGTGGTCTTCGGTGGCGACTTCGAGCGAAGGCAGCGGCGTATCCTGACCGATATGCTCGGCCGCGATCTGATCGGCGGTGGTGCCGCCGTGCGCCTCCTGGCTGATGGCCGGGTGGACGCAGGAGAGCCAGGTCCCGGGCGCGAGCGCGTGCACCGGCCCTACGGCCGCCTGGTTGTCGATGTTACTGAACACCGTGGTCATCGACTTATAGTTGTCGATCGGTTTCAGGATGTCGCCGAACTCACCGATCTTGCCTTCACCGGTGGGCGTCCACTTGGCCTGCACCGCGCCGTGCGGGAAGTAAATAAAACCAAGATGGGGCGTGGGTTTCGCGGCGGTATCCGCCAAAGCGGTCGAGGCCGGAACCATAGCGTCGAGCAGGGGCAGCGCCAAGGCCGTTCCCACCCCCCGCAAAACCGTGCGGCGCGTCAAGTGTTTCCTGGTGACAAACATTCGATGACTCCTCCTCTATACTGCTGCTTACCGCGCGGCCACCTGTAAGCCGGCCGGCAGCTCCACCATGCTCGACTGGAATGCCGGTGTGCTGACTACGCCCATCACGATGGATGAGAACCGGTAGTTGTCGCGCTTGGCATCCCTTACAATTTTTCGGACACTGGGCATGTCATAATACTCGATCCCGCGGCCCAGAGCATAAATCATCAACTTTTCGGTTAAGGTCTGGACGAACTGCTCGGGGTGCCGCAAGAGCGCGTTGCGCAGATCGACAGGCCCGTTGATCGCCGTGCCGTCGACCAGTTTGCCGCTGGTATCGATATTGGTGCGTGTGTAGCGGTCCATGGTCCGATACGTCCCGATGGTGTCAAAATTCTCGAGCGCGAATCCGAGCGGATCCATGATGCCATGGCAGGAATTGCACGTGGGATTGGCGCGGTGCGCTTCCATGATCTCGCGAATCGTTTTTGGTTTTTCGCCCTCTTTATTTTCCTTGAACGCCTCGACATTGGGCGGAGGCGGAGCGGGCGGTGTGCCCATGATGTTTTCAAGAATGTAGGAACCGCGCAACACGGGCGAGGTGCGATTGGGATATGCGGTGACCATCAGAATAGCGCCCTTGCCCAGCAGACCGAAGCGGTTGGGATCGGTGAGTGTGACCCGCCGGAACTGGTCGCCGCGGACGTTATCGACGCCATAATGCGCGGCCAGACGCTCATTGACGAAGGTGTAGTTGGCGTTGAGAAGGTCCACCACGCTGCGGTCTTCCCGAAAGATGCTGTCGACGAAAAGCTCCATTTCGCGGCGCAACGCTGCGCGCAGCGGGGCGTCGAAGGCCGGATAAGTAAAGGGATCGGGCTCGAGCGCCGCCATATCCCGAACCTTCAGCCACTCGAATGCGAAGTTGGTGGTCAGAGTTTTCGCGCGAGGATCGGCCAACATGCGCCGGACCTGGATCTCAAGTAGTTTGGGGTCTCGCAGCTTGCCTTGCTCGGCGGCTTCGAGCAACTCTTCGTCAGGTAGGCTGCTCCACAAGAAGAACGCGAGGCGGGAGGCGAGTTCGGTGTCGTTCAGCCGGTAGACGCTGCCCGGCTTGGCATCGGGCGGGGGCGCTTCCACCCGATACAAGAACTTTACGCTCGAAAGCATGGCCACCAGGGCGTTCTCAATGCCCAGTTCGAAGCCGCCCGCCTTGCGGCCCTCGCTGTAGAACTGCATGAGCGGCGCAAGGTCCTTATCGTTAACCGGACGCCGATAGGCCATTTTTGCCAGATTCGAAAGGATACGCGAGGCGCAGGCCGTGTCTTCTTTGGGATCGGGAGGCCGGCACACGAAGATGCGGGTGCGGCTTTCGATATCGATCGGATCGCCGGTGGCATTGAACGGCCCGTTTACTGTGACCCCGGTGAGCAAGGGGTCGCGCCCGCCACGTCCCGGAACGCCGCCGACCACGGTACCCGTGCTCGCGTAACCCGTTCCCGCCGCGCCTGGGATGAATCCGAAAAGCTCGCCCTCGCTTTCGGCGAAGCTGCGGGCCGCGTTGGCTGTGACGATAGTGTGGAGACCGGCGGTAAGGTGATTCCGCCCCTTGCTGTCGACCGGCATGCCGTCAACGGTGAAGACCTCCGGTTTACCGGCGGCGCGGAGTTCATAGTCGCCGTCAAAGTGCGCCAGATATCGGGCGGTGATGCCGCCGCGTGCTCCGGGAGGGAGAGGAATCTTGGGGTCGACGCCCTTCAGGGTGGTTTTGACTTCCTTACCCGTAAGCGGGGTACCAACCGCCTGCTTGACGACCGCGCGAGCGGCCATGATGTATTGATCGAGGAAAGAGGGTGATACCTTCAGAACCTTGGCGATGTTATCGAAGCCGTCGCTGATATCGTCGGTGGGGAGCAGAGCGACCGAATTTACTTCGATGCCGAACATGTCGCGCATGGCGTTGGCATACTCCGCGCGGTTCAGGCGATGGATACGAACGCTGCCTGGGTTGAAGTTGGCCGCGCCTGCTTTATCTAACGAGTCTTCAAGATACGTGGCGAGCACGTTAACGGCTTCAACCGGCGGCCGGGCCGCTCCCGGCGGCGGCATCATACCGCCTCGCAGTTTCCGAATGGCCCGCTCCCAGATCAGCGCATCCTTTTCCGGATGCGTGAGATCGAGCACATCGAGCGCCAGTTTTGCAGTTTTGAGCTTTTGATTATGGCAGGTGACGCAGTAACGATTGACCAGCGCCTGATTAGGGTTAGCGGGGCCCGGCGGTTTGGGAGCGGGCTGCTGAGGCGCGGCGGTAAGCACAGATGCCGCAAGCGCGGCGAGCAGCAAAATTCGCATTCTGAACGACCGCTCATATTGTATATCGTCCCAACGCGGGCGGGAATGACCCGAAATGACTACCGGGCCCGATGCGGAACAGGGCCGCAAGACCACTTTCCGAGGAACGCCGCTCCGCATGCTTCCTAGACAATGCCCCCGAGTTCGCGAACGTGGGCCCATAAACCACGGTAGGCGGTGAATATGAACGGATCGGGATCACCCGAGAGTTGGCCCTCGAAATCCTTAACGGCCTTGGCGGCGATCATGTCTTTAGGGCCCATGCCCTGCTTCATCAGCTTTACGAGCTGCTCCCGGACCTTAGTGAGAATGTCGAGATTGGCCTGCACTTCGGCTTTGGTCACTACGGGTCCGGTGGCAGGCACGATTTTTGTCATATCGTTGGCGAGCCGCAGGATGGTCCTTTGGGCCTCCTGCATGCCGCCGATCCAGCCTCCGGTGGGAAAGTCGAGCACGGGAAGCTTGCCGATTTGGACCGCGTCACCCACGGCCAGAATATTGGACTGTGTGAAGTGTATATAAATATCGCCGTCGGTGTGGGCCATGGGCATGAGCCCGTATTCGATCGGCTCGCCCGCGAATGTGGTTTTGCCCGCCGTATAGAACGTTTCGCCGGGCAGGGCCTCTTTGGCGCGGGGCGGGAAGATCTTCTGCTCCCAATCGTGCCGGATCTCCTGCGTCATCCACAATTTGGTGTTGACATGCGAAACGAGTTTGGCGCCCGACTTTCCCATCGCGTCGTTAGCGCCGGTCGATTCCAGATGCCAGTGCGTGTTGAAGACGGTTTTGACGCTACCCGTAAGTTCCAGGACATCGGCGGCGTGCGCCTGGTCGCCGCAATCGACTAGCAGGCTGCCGCCGTCTCCTGAGAGGACGACGATGTTGTTACCTGCGCCGGTGATCAACCGGAATTTGTCCCCGAGCTGCGCGGCCGAGGGGCGGGCCTGGGCCGAGGCGGAACGAGGGAGAGTGCACGCGGCCGCGCCAGCGGCGAGGCAGCGGAGGAAGTCACGTCGTTGCGGGTTCGTCACGGTTGCTATTTTAGCGCCGGCGGGCGGGAAGCTCACGGGCAATCGATAGACTAAATCCCACCCCGGACCATGCCACGCTTGATGACTGCTACCCCACGTGTGTGTGGCGCGGCTGATTCTGCCCTAACGAGCTCGACCCGGGAACTACGGAAGCGCCAGGCCTGAAGGCTGTTCCGTTCGGCGGCGGGAGAGGCGCAACCGGCTGATTTTCGATACCGAGCTTTTTCATCTTATATAGCAGTGCTTTGTAGTCGATCTTGAGCAGCATGGCCGCGCGTTTCCGGTGCCAGCGAGTGGAGTGCAGCGCCGCCAAAATTGCGTTCGCCTCGGCCTGTTCCTTCACCTTGCTTACTTGTTCAAGTATCGGCGCGTCGGAGGACTGGCCAATGGGGTCAACCACCGGTTCGTGAGGAACCACGGCGGACACCGGGACCACAGGCGAGCTGCGTACCGCCCGGGCGCTCAGTTCGCGCGCGATAAAATCGGGATCCCGCAGAACGATCAGCCGCCGCATGGTATTTTCGAGTTCGCGAACGTTCCCCGGCCAATTGTGACTCATTAGAACTTGAGCCAGGTTCTCGGTGATACGGGGTATCGCTCTCCCCGCCTCGGCATGCCGATGCAGCAGATGTTCGGCCAGCGGAAGAATGTCTTCTCTGCGGTCCCGCAGCGGCGGCAGGTACAGAGTGACGACGTTCAACCGGTAGTATAAATCTTCGCGGAAGGCGCGGTCCGAGATCGCGGTCTCCAAATCGCGATGCGTTGCCGCCAACACCCGAACGTCGGCTTTGATCAGTTCTTTGCCGCCGATTCGTTGAAACTCGTGGTCCTGCAATACCTGGAGGAGCTTGGCTTGCAGCCGCACGTCCATATCGCCGATCTCGTCCAGGAAGATCGTGCCTCCCTCGGCAGCTTCGAACATGCCGACTTTCTTCTGGAATGCCCCGGTAAATGCGCCTCGCTCATACCCGAATAGCTCGCTCTCCACAAGCTCCGAGGGCAGGGCGGCGCAATTGAGCTTCAGAAATCTGTTATCCGCACGGGCAGAGCGGGCATGCAGCTCGCGCGCGAGCACTTCTTTGCCCGTCCCCGTTTCCCCCTGTATTAAGACCGGTACCTCCGAGGATCCAATATCATCGGCCAGCGCGTATATTTCCCGCATTCGCGGACTGGCGCTGAAAAAGACTCTCTTCTCGCCGGGGGTGCAACTCGGCCGCGCTACCCTTGCCGCGCCGGACCCCAGGCTTTCCACCGCGCGATCCACCGCCATGCCAAGATCCTTGTGGGCCACAGGCATGCCGAGAAAATCGAAAGCGCCGGCTTTCATGGCAGCGACTACATCGCTGGTCGAGGCCACGGCCGAAAGGATGATGACCGGTAGCCCGGGGTGGCTGCGGCGAAGCTCCTCGAGCACGGGCATGCCGCCTTCCGGGGGTAGTGTAAAAGCAAGCAGAACCGCGGATATCACCGGGCGGGAAGAGGCGAGGATCGAGGTCAGGTCATCTGCATCCTGCGCCAGTTCGACGGAGTAGCCGCTGCACTTCAAAGCTACTTCTAAGTAGGCCCTCACTTCGAAGTCGCTTTCGGCCACCAAAATGGTCTTACGGTTCGTCTGAGCTTCCATACGCGCGGTTTTCGAGTGATCCGATCCTCCAGGCGAAAATGCCCACACCACGAGGAATCTGAGACTCCCCAACATGACGCGCCTGTGGGCGCGCGGGGAAATCTGAAACCCCCAAGATTACGCGCCCGCGGGCGCGCACCGAAACTGCTCTTTAGAACACCGCCGGCCGGCAGCGATTACAGGTAATGCGCTTAAACCTGTTACCTGACAATCTCTTCGGCAGCAATAGCAGAAAACATTAGGAAGGGCGGACTAATCCTCACCGGGCAGAACGGAAGGGGCGTCCGCCTCGGAGGGATCGCGGAACGTAACAGATTGGTATGCGTGAGCGGAATGCCCTGATTTCGCATCAGAAAGGGGAGCAGTTACTCCCCTTTCCGGGCTGCTTCTGATCGCCGCGGGCGAACCAACTTGGAAGGGTAAAGATGTCTCGAAATGACCGAGGACTGCGCGTCTACTTGCCGGCCACTTCCGCTACTGGAATTCCCTTCGCCTTCATGAGGGATTCGAGCAATACCACGGTCTTCGGGAATGCGTCGGCGCCGCCTTTTTGGCCGCCTGCGCCGCGAGCGGCGTCGAGCGGTGTGCGTCCGTTGGCGTCTTTGGCGGTGAGGTCTGCGCCATGGGCGACGAGGAATTCAATGTACTTATTGAAGCCGTGCTCGGCCGCGCCGTGGAGAGCGGTCTGGTTCGGGACGGCGTTGGCGCTCGGCACCTGGCTGTCACGGCGGCCGCGCAGCACAGCCGCGGAAGCGGCGCTCTCGCCAGGCGTATAGCCTTTGCCGATGCGGCGGTCTGCAACGTCGCGCGCGTTAATGTTCGCGCCGGCTTTTACCAGAAGATCCATGGTGGCGAGCACACCTTCATCGGTACGGTTCCGTCCTCGCGTGACGCGCAGGCCGTAGTCGACGCCGGCGGCGGCCATCAATGGCGTAATCCCTTCCTTGCTCGGCAAATCGACGAGGGCTTTGTACTCTAAGAGGAGCGCAACGAATTTATCATCGCCGGCGCGGGCGGCGCGCAGCATCGGCGTGGCGCCCTGGGCGAGCATTTGGTCACCGCCCCGATCCTGCGGCACGTCGCGATAGGGCGGACGCCGTTTTAACTGGATGTTCGGGTTCGCACCGCGTTCGAGCATGAGGCGGGCGAGATCCAAGGCACTGAGTTTATCCGAACTAGGGAGCACAGCCATCGCGCCGTTCCCTTTGGCGGGTAGGGTGTTTACGTCGGCCGCCATGTAAACAGGGGAGCGGCCGAAAAGGTCCCACTTGTCGAGATCGGCGCCGCCTTTGACGAGTACGGCGGCAGTATCGAAGTGCAGGTTCTCGATCGCGAGAAGTAGCGGCGTCTCGCGATCCGGATCTTCGGGATCGGGATCGGCGCCCGCCGCCAGCAGATTCGCAACGCAGGCTGCGCAGCCTTCACGCGCCGCATAGTGCAGCGGGGCAAAACCGCCCTTGTTCAAGTCCTTGGGGCGAGGCTCCTGAATGATCTTGCGCTCCCACTGATTGACCTTGCCGTGGTCGTTCAGGTTCGCGCCTTTGGACGCGAGGAACTTTACCATGTCGGCCTGGCTTTGCGCGGCTGCCCACATGAGCGCGGACTGTTGCCCCCAGGTCTCTTTGGCGTTGATGTCAGCTCCGGCATCGAGGAGAGCCTTTGCCGCTTCGACCTTGCCGCTGCGCGCGGCCGCCATCAGCGGAGTTTCGCCGTTAGGAGTTTTGTAATTGGGATCGGCGCCAGCTTTGAGCAGCGTCTCGATTATGGGTGCAGCGCCGATAATGGCGGCTTCGGTGATCGCGGACGTGCCGAACTGGTTGCTCGCTTTGACATTCGCGCCCGCTTTAATCAGGGCGCGCACCAATTCGAGATCATTATTGGCCGCGGCGTACATGAGGGCGGTACTGCCGTCGGCGCTGGTAGCGTTCACATTGACGCCTTTGGCCGCCACGAGGCGCATGGCGGCGGCGTGGTCGCCCGATTCCGCGCTATCGAGAAGCGTGGCTTCCGCGGCGAGCAGAGCCGAAGCGCCGGAGAGGAGCAGGGCGAGAGCAGCCGCTGCAGAGGCTCGAACCGATCGCTCGCGGCCGCGGCTTAGAAATGAGATACAACGCATACCTACACCTCCGAGAGGCCTTGGGTGCTGTCGCCGACCGCTTTCACGGGAATGTCATTGCGCTCGAGCAGCGTGAACAGCAGGTCGCCGTGCTTAGAGTCCTGCGGGTACTTGAGGTGCTGGCCGCCTTTGATCTTTCCATTGGCGTGTCCCAAAATCGCGCTCGGCAGCGGATCGTTGTTGTGCTTGTCGCTGTTGCTCATGTCGCTGCCGAAAAGAATTGTCGAATTGTAGAGAACCGTTGCGCCGCCTTCCTTGGTGGCGTCGAGCTTCTTCACGAAATCGGCAAAGACCTGCGTGTGATACTTCTGGATCTTCACCAGCTTGTCCATTTTGTCCGGGTTGTTGCCGTGGTGCGACAGAGGATGCCATCCTTCGGCGATGCCCAGATTGGTGTAGGTGCGCATGCTGGCTTCGCGATCCATAGAGAACGTGATCACGCGCGTGACATCGGCCTGGAAAGCCAGGGCCATCATGTCGAACATGAGCTTTAGATATTCGGTGATATCGTTCGGTGTGCCGATGGGAGCATCGGGGATCACCAACTCGGAATTGCTCTGCTTTTCGGCCATTTGCACGCGCCGTTCGATCTCGCGGACGGAATCGAGGTAGTCGCCGATGACGTGCTTATCGTTGATGCCGAGGCTGGCCTGCAGGCGCTTCGCCTGCCCCTGAACGCGATCGAGGATGCTGCCGGTTTCCGCCAGAATCTGCGCGCGCTCCTGATCGGTATCGCCCTGGCCAAAAAGCTTCTGAAAGACCGCGCGCGGATTCCCCTCCTGCGGCAGGGGCTGCGTGGGCGTGCGCCAGGCGATGCGCGCGCTGCCTTGCGATGCCGTAAGTTCGAGCGACGGCAGGCGCGTTTCTTGACCAATATGGCGGGCGGCAATCTGATCGCAACTGACGCCCGACTCGGGACCGGATTTGCCGAAGTCCCAGGGCTTCACGCAAGTCAACCAGCCCTGTTCGATGTAGGCGTGGGGTTCGGGGGTTTCCGCGGGCTTGTTGCGCAGACCGGAGACGATGGTCATATGCTTGCGCAGCGGCTCCAACGGCTCAAGTACCGGCGACATCTTGTAGTCCGCGCCGGTCTCTTTGGGAGACCATTTATCCATGATTGCGCCGTGGGGGAAACCTACGAACGCGAAGCGTTTCGGAATCTTTGCCGCTGGGGTGTCCGCCCATGCGGTAGCGGCGGGAACCATGGCGTCGAGGAGCGGGAGCGCGAAGCTGGCCCCGACTCCCTTCAGAACGGTACGGCGCGGAAGCTGTTTTTTGAATAGGAACATGGCATCGTCTCCTTATTTGGTACTCGCA
>JAFAWA010000100.1 GCA_019242155.1 Terriglobia bacterium
AATCGCGTGCCAATCCGGATAGAGAAGCAGATCGGCATCGGTCAGCGCGGTCAGATCCCTGTGCTCCGCGTAGTAAGGAACATCACGTTCGAAGAAGACCACGCGATGGCCCATCTGCGCCAGGCCGCCGATCAAGCCTCTCCACAGTGTGGCGTGGCCGTTTCCCCACGAGGAACTGACGGACAAGCCGAAGATGACAATCTTCACATTCTCCAGAATGTCAAAAAGCATGCTGGGCGGTCAGCCATTCTGCTGTAAGCACAGTGCGCGAAAGAACAAGAACACCTGTAGCGGAGGTACATACTTAAACAAATGGCCAAGTTCTATCTAATTCGCCACGGGGAAAACGACATGGTCGGCAAGGCACTCGCAGGATGGATGCCCGGCGTGCATCTCAACGCCACAGGACGCGCCCAAGCGGAGCGGCTTGCCGCGCGCTTGCTGACGCTCGGAGTTGACAGGATCTATGCGAGTCCGCTCGAACGCGCTCAAGAAACCGCGGAACCGATCGCCGGGGCCCTCGGGCTAAACGTGGAAACCCGTGAATCACTGGGCGAATTTCCGGCTGGGGAATGGACGGGCAAAACGTTTCGAGAGTTGGAGGACGACCCCAAATGGCAGATATTCAATCAGTATCGAAGCGGAACCCGCGTCCCGGGCGGCGAACTGATGCTTGAAACCCAAACCCGCATTGTTGCCGAACTGCTCTGCCTGCGGGACCGTCATGAGAAAGAAAGAATCGCGGTCGTAAGCCACGCCGATCCAATTCGCGCGGCCCTGACCTTTTTTCTCGGCATGCCACTCGATTTTTACCGGCGCATGGAGGTCAGTCCAGGGTCGTACACGACGCTCGAATTAGAAGACTGGGGACCTATCGTTCTGAATCTGAACCAGAGCTGCTCATAGAAATCCGATTCCCCGGCCGGCCAGGCCTACGCCGAACCAGAGAAACAGCGAAAGCGCTCCCGCAAACTTGTTCACACCCGGCGAGAACTCCTTCCCGTTCGCGATGCGATTGAAAAGGGTGAACTGAAACACAATCGCCAGGAACAGCAGCAGCATTTTGACGTGAAATGACGCGTTGGCGTATAGCTTCATGGGCTCGCCGAAAAAGAGAAGCACGCCTGTGAGCAGGATGAGCCACAGGCCGCTGGTGAGCCATCCGCGAAGGTCGCGGGAAAGATCGGCCGTGCGCTGCCGCTTGATTCCGAATCCGAAGAGGCGGAGATCCAGCACCATCAAAGAGCCCAAGAGCATAGTCAGGCCTATGAGGTGAATCATTTCGAAAATGGCAAATTGCCATGTCGAGTCACGGATCTCATGACTCAGCCAGGTAGAATCGATCCACCGGAAAAATGGTAAAAGGACGGGAAACATTTAGAAACCTCCAATGGCACTAACGGCTGGCATAAGCGATGGCGCGGCCCATCACGACGACGCCCAGCCAGAAGACCAGCGAAATCCAACCGGCTGTTCGGGCCGCTACGGGAGTGGCAAGCGCTTTGTCCCACGAAGCTACTGTTTTGTACGTGGACGCGGAGAACAGAACAGCATTCAGTCCGAGAACCAGCAGCATCACTATCTTCGCCCGGAAGTACCAACTGTTGTAGCACTTCATGGGCTCGGACCAGAACAGCAGAATACCCGACAGAAAATTGATTACGAATCCCTTTACGGCCATCGGCTGCAGACGGCCGAACACCTCCGAGACGGGCTGATCGGTCATCGTAACGCCTATGAGGCGCAGGTCCACGAAAACGATGATGCCTACGGAAAAAGCCAAGGCCAGCAGGTGAACCGTTTCAATGAGCGGGAACGTCCAGACTGACTCGCGAATAGACGTGCCGATCGACTCATTTTGGAGCCACTGGCAAAAGTCAAGAAGCGACATGCAAGCGAGACCTCATTCGAATTTCTGTACGGCCGCAAACCGGACGGACACGCCGCGAGCCACGGAGCCCGAACTGAACTGGCGATTGATCGTCACTATGCTATCACTCCGGCGCTTGGATTTCCGGCGGCTCAGCAGATTCCGGCGAACCGAAGGGGAACAGGCGACGGCGGACTGATGCTGGTTACCGTTGGTTTTCTGATGAGTGCTGGTCCTGATAGGATGGTCCACTATGAGCACTACAGTAACGGCGCCGCCACGCACTGCCGCGCCCCGATCGACAGTGAAGTGGGGATGGTTTGCGGTCGCGATCGCCGTGGGATTGATCGTAGGATTGATGCCCACGCCGCAAGGCCTCACTCACAACGCGCAGCTTGTGCTGGCGATCATCGCGTTCTCGATCGTGCTATGGGCGACCGAGGTGATGAACAACGGAATCGCTTCCATTTTGATGATGGCGCTTCTGATTGCCATTGCCAAGGTGCCGCCTCCTAAGGCGCTGAGTGGTTTCGCCGACCCCGCTTTCTGGACGCTGCTCGCGGTCTTGTACTACGGATTCGCGATGCGGAAAACCGGCCTCGCGGAACGCATCTCTTATTGGATTCTCTCCTTATTTCCCGGCTCCTATGCCGGCATTCTATCCGCGTTCTTCGTCATCGGCCTGGTGCTGGCAATGGGCATACCGTCGATGACCGTGCGCACTTCGATCATGGCGCCGATTGCCTGGGCGCTCGTCCAGACGCTCGGCCTCAAGCCGCGCAGCCGCGGCTCGGCGTTAATTATGATCACGGTGGTCGAGATGGCCGTGGTTCCGGGGCTGGCCTTCGAGCTGGGCTCGCTGAACGGACCGGTGGTGATCAAGATGTTCGGCGATAAGCACATTCCGCTCACACAGGGCGGTTACTTCGAAGTAATGGCACTGCCGACCTTGATTCTTTGCGGCCTGATATTGCTTCTGAATCAGTTGCTGCTCAAACCGGAAGCCCCGCTCAGCGCCTCTCGCGAATTCGCGCGCGGCAAGCTGGCCGCGTTGGGGTCGTTCAAGCGCCAGGAATTGATCACGGCGATCATAGTGGTAGCTTCGATCTTCCTTTGGGCCACTCAGAGCACTCCCAACCAGACACGGCTCCATCCCTATCCATCGTTTGTCATCGGAATGGTCGCGCTGGCGGTGTTTGCGCTCGCGGGCATCATTCAAGACGGCGATATCGCTCACGGAATCTCGTGGACTCTCATGCTGTTTCTAGGTGGAATCTTCGGACTACAAACGGTGGTGCCGGACAACAAAATCACCGACTGGCTTGCCGGAATGATGGTGCCGCAAGTGCAAGCGCTGGTTTCTACGCCGATTCTGCTGTTGGTGCTGTTGGGATTGGTGATGCTCGCTCTGCGCTGGCTTGACCCGACCGCGTTTATCGCTTTGCCGCTGGTATTTTTGCCATTGGCCGAGCCGCTCGCTAAGGCGGGAATTCCGCCGCTCGTGCTGACCGCGCCGCTGCTGCTCTGCTCCGCTCCCTTCTGGATGACTTACATGAACTTCTGGATCGCCATGGGCGACGGACTCACCGCCAAACAGGCATGGGACCGCGGCCAGTTATTTCTTCTAGCTTGCCTATACGCCGTCGCGGCCATCATCGCCACCATAGTCGGCGTATTCTATTGGCGCATGATAGGAGTGTTCTAGTGCCTGTTTCGGCCGGCGTGTTACGCGATCATCTGGCCTACACTGCCTGGGCCAGCCAAAGGCTGGTGAAGGCGGTTTCGCAACTTCCCCCCGAGGAGATCGCGCGCGATTTCGGCACCTCCGACGGTAGCATTCTAAGAACCCTGGTTCACGTGTTTGCCGCGGACCGGATTTGGCTCGCGCGGCTCAATGGCCAATCACCCGCAGCGTTGGTGTCCGATGCCGACTATCAACGATCGGTACTCGAAAACGATTGGCCCGCTCTTTACGCCCGCTGGTTCGAGTGGGCGCGGGCCCTTACGGACGAGAGCGCGCAAGACGCAATCGCATACAGCGACATGCGCGGCAACCCTTACCGCCAGCCGGTTTGGCAGATCGTCTTGCACGTGGTGAATCACGGGACGCATCACCGCGGGCAAGTCTCCGGGTTCCTTCGGACTCTGAAGCACGCCCCACCGCCCCTGGATCTGATTGCCTATTATCGGGAACAGGCGGCGGCTGCGGCTTAGTGCGTTTCCGCTTCCAGAAAGCTCTTCAAGTCCGAATCGTTTACGTCCGGCAGCCCGGGCGCGACGTTGTTCAGCTTGCCCTCGCGCATCCAGCGCTCCAGCCGGTCCACCAGTTCGAACAGGTGGTCAAACGAATCCACCATGAAGAGCAGCGGCTGGTAGTGGTCGATCTCCGCTCCCTGGTTGATTACCCATTCCATCTGGATCGGGTATCGCTGCACTTCATCGGATTCGATGGCATGTTCCAGCTCGCCATAGGAACTGAGCAGGCCGCTTCCATAGGCGCAGATGCCGCGCGCGCCGCGCATTAAGCCGAACTCTACGGTGAACCAGAAGAACCGCGACATGGCTTTGATGATGTTTCGAAGCCGCCGCGCACGCTCCTGTGGGTCGCGGACGTCTCTAGTCATCTCGACCGCCGTGTGGGCACAGTCGCCGAAGCGCACCAGTATATCGGCGAAAGCCCGTTCCGTGTGCATCGGCACATGCCCCGCAACGTCGTGGAAAATGTCGGGCTCGGGGAGATAGTCCATTCGATCCGCCGGCCGGATGGTGATGGTCGTCGGGAACTCCCGCCGATGCAGGCAGTCAAAAAACAGGAAGCCAGGCACATACCCGCTGACAGGTTTCGCTTGAAATCCGGTTAGAGGCTGAAGCCGCCGGTTGACATCGGTGAGCCGGGGAACACGATCCATCGGCAGGTGCAGCGCTTCGATGCCCCTCAGGAAATGATCGTTGGCGTAGCGCTCCCATCGCGGCCGGATCCGCCGATACAGCTTACGCCAGGCCTCATGATTTTCCGGCGAATACAGATCGTAATTTTGTTGAATGTAGAGCTCGCCGCGATGGCGGGCCTCTTCGACGAAAGGAGCGCGGCCGGTAGTCAACCCCTCGGCCATAGCAGCTTGCGGCATGGCAGCCTCCTGAACCTGCTTTCAGAGTAACACCGGCCGGGCCAAGAGACAACCTCTAGCGAGTGGTGCTACATTTGGAGCATTAGCATCGAAGACAGAATAGGCGGATTGAGCCGCTGTCGGCTGACCTAAAGGTGTATTGCGAACGGGCGCACATTTTCGTTCAGGATTCTCAGGAACTCATCCGATCGGGTCATCAGTGCCAGATGGCCGGAGTGCGGGATCAGAAAGAAACTCTTGTGCGGCGCGGTGATCCTATCGAACCAAGCCCTCGCGAGCGGGAACGGCGTAATATCATCCTCCGCCCCGGCGATGACGAAGAAGGGAATGGGAAAATCGTTTCCAAGCGACGGGAGATCGACGCGCATTAGCGGACCGTTCAAGGTCACGCCAAAAAGGTTGTCGCCCTCCATTTCTCCCTTGATGTAATTGAAGACGTCCTTCAACGAGTAATCTGGTGCGGTGAGAAGCTCGTTGAGAAGATTCTGCGGCCCCAATGGGCCCAGGCGCACGCCATTTTCGTACCTCATCGCCCACTGTCTTTCGAGACCCATCTGACGTATGTGATGGTACGGTGGGCGGCCACTGGTTTCGAGGGCAGCCAGCCCTGCACGGTCGCCTCTAATGCGCGCTTTGGCCGTGACCTGGGAATAGGCCTGAATCTCATTCTGCTGCATGTTGACGATCTGGCCGGTCCCGACCCATGCCTGAAACAGCTCAGGGCGAACGTGGATCATCAGGATGCCGAGCACACTGCCCCAGGAATGGCCGAGCAAGACAACCCTGTCCCTGTGCAGACGCATGCGGGCATACTCGGCAACTTCGATACCATCCTGGACCATGC
>JAFAWA010000292.1 GCA_019242155.1 Terriglobia bacterium
GGTAACTGCCATGGCGGCTCTCGAGATCGATCCTTCGCTGCGCAATCGCACCTTCGCCTGCCATCGCCTGCCGGATGGGCGCGCGGGCATCATCATCCCCGGTTGGAATCGCCCCATCAAGGACGACGTCGGCGATTGGGCTCACGGCACGCTCGACATGGAGCGCGCCATCGCAGTTTCGTGCAACGCCTATTTCGCGCAACTGGGCGTGCATGATGTCGGCTCGCAAGCCTTGGCAGCAACCGCGGCGCGACTGGGGATTTCGACCGGCGACATCAAAGAACTGCGCCAGGCACTTCCATTTGCCGCCTACGGCCAGGGACCGGTTCTCATTTCGCCGTTCAAGATGGCGCGCGTTGCCGCAACCATCGCGGCCGGTGGATTGATGCCCGAAGGGCGCTGGATCGAGGACAGCAGCAATGACCGAACCGATGCCGCGGTGCAAGTGATCCCGGCCGCGCAGGCGGCGTTCCTGGCGGGAGCCATGCGGCGAGTCGTGACTGAAGGTACCGCACGCCGGCCCATGGCGGGCTCGGCAATCAGCTTCGCGGGTAAGACAGGCACAGCCCAACTGGACACCGGCCTGCCGCACGCCTGGTTCACGGGATTTGCTCCTTACGATGGCGATCCCTCCCGCCGTTTGGCGTTCGCGGTATTGGTGGAACACGGCGGCTACGGCGCGCGTGCAGCCGCGCCCATCGCGCGGCAGGTGATGGAGGCGGCCAAGGAACTGGGCTTATTGCAATGAATGTGAGCGATTTTCTCGAAAAGTGGGGCCGAACGTTATTTGAGACTCCTCTCGCTACCAGGCCGAATCCTGATGAGCCGCCGGAACTGGCTGAGATTCGCCTCGCGGTGCTCGATCAGGTTCATCAGAAAAGCTACCGTTCGGGCGGAAGAAAGGTGTTCCCGTACGATCTGTTGCGGGTCCAATTGCGCGGCGTCGAAGAGAACCGGTGCGCCGTCTTTGCCGGCACATTCTTCCGCAAGTATCTGGAGCAGGAGGTGCGGAATGCGCTGGGAAACGCGGGCTGCCGCTATCCCGAGAACCTGCGCGTGGCGGTCGAGGTAAGTGGAGGTCTGCCCCAGCAGGGCGAGAACTGGCTGATCATGGAAGCCGGCCAGCAACAAGGCACGCCGGGCGCGGAGCCGCGGCCTGCAAAACTCATCGTGCGCGAAGGCACCGCCAACCTTCCGGAGATCAGCCTGGACAAGGCACGCACGAATGTGGGGCGGTCGGTGGATGTGTTCCGGTCAGAAGGCCTGTTCCGGCGCAACGATCTGGCGTTCAGCGAAGATACTGAAGTGAACCGCTCCGTTTCGCGCGAGCATGCGCACATTGTCTGTGACAGGAACACGCGCGAATATCGGCTGTTTAACGACCGCTGGTATCCGCTCGGGAGCCAAGACTGCGGGACGTGGATTGTGCGGGATGGACTAAGTCTCGCGGTGCACCGCGACAGCCGCGGAACGAAACTAGAGCCCGGCGACGAGATTCACTTCGGCCAGGCCGTAGTCATGTTCGAATCGGATTAGGGATCACGCCGGCTGCGGGCGTTCTCCCTCGGAGAATCCGGGACTGCGGCGTCCCGGCTCAGGCCGGAGCACCTGCTGGGTGTGGTCCTCTGCGTCCTTGCCGCCGGTGGGATAGGGCGGTAACGGCTGGCCGCTGATGATCTGCATCACTTCGTTGCCATCGAGAATTTCCCGCTCAAGCAGCGTCTCCGCAATACTCACCAACGCGTCGGACCGCTCTTCGATCAGCCGCGCCGCGGTGTCATAGCCGCCTTGAACCAGCTTCTTCACCTGCTCATCGATACGAATCGCGGTCTCTTCGCTGTAATCGCGGTGCTGCGCAATCTCGCGGCCAAGGAAGATCTGCTCCTCCTTCTTGCCGAAGCTTAGCGGGCCTAGGTCGCTCATGCCCCACTCGCAGACCATTTTGCGCGCAAGATCGGTGGCGCGTTCGATGTCGTTGCCTGCGCCCGTGGTCATATGGTGCATGTACCGCTCTTCCGCGATGCGCCCTCCCATCAGGATCGCAAGCTGCGCAAGCAAGTACTCCTTGTTATAGGAATGCTTATCGTCGATGGGCAACTGCATCGTTACCCCCAGCGCCATTCCGCGCGGGATGATAGTCACTTTGTGCAAGGGATCGGCGTCGGGCAACAGGGCAGCCACGAGTGCATGGCCGGCTTCGTGATAAGCCGTATTTCGCTTTTCGGCGTCACTCAGGATCATCGACTTCCGCTCGGCGCCCATCAGGATCTTGTCTTTCGCGAGCTCAAAATCGATCATCATCACGACTTTGCGGTTCTGCCTGGCAGCGTTGAGAGCGGCTTCATTCACCAGGTTTGCGAGGTCTGCGCCGGCCAGACCTGGTGTGCCGCGGGCGAGGACGGAAAGGTCGACATTTTCACCCAGTGGGATTTTTTTGGTGTGCACGCGGAGAATGGCTTCGCGCCCTTGTACATCCGGTCTGCCGACCACTACCCGCCTGTCGAAGCGCCCTGGACGAAGCAGCGCGGGATCGAGCACGTCGGGACGGTTCGTCGCGGCAACGAGAATTACACCTTCATTCGATTCGAACCCATCCATCTCTACCAGCAGTTGGTTAAGCGTCTGCTCTCGCTCATCATGGCCGCCGCCCAAACCGGCGCCGCGGTGACGCCCAACAGCATCGATTTCGTCGATGAAGATGATGCAGGGGGCATTTTTCTTTCCCTGCTCAAAAAGATCGCGCACGCGGCTGGCGCCCACGCCTACGAACATTTCCACGAAATCGGAACCCGAAATCGAAAAGAACGGCACACTGGCTTCGCCTGCGATGGCGCGCGCCAGGAGAGTCTTACCGGTTCCGGGCGGTCCGATCAAAAGCACTCCCTTGGGAATCCGGCCGCCCAGTTTCTGGAACTTCTGCGGCTCCCGCAGGAATTCAATGATCTCCTGCAACTCCTCTTTTGCCTCTTCCACACCGGCGACGTCCTTGAAAGTCACCTTCTTCTGCTGGGTGGAATGCAGCCGGGCGCGGCTTTTCCCGAAGCTCAAGGCCTTATTACCGCCGCTCTGCATCTGCCGCATCATGAAGATCCAGAACGCGATCAGAACAATAAACGGCGAGGCGTTCAGCAGAATCGAAATCCAGTTTCCGGAGCTTGTATCTTTGATTTCGACGTTGACATTCTTTTCCTGAAGCATCTTGTACAGATCCGGATAATTGGTGGGAACCAGTGTATGCAGGCCAAGATTTTGGTTTTGAAAGACGCCGTGAACTTCATTGCCGGTAATGGTGACTTCCTTCACCTGTCCTTCCTGCACCTTGCTCAGAAACTCGGTGAAGGTGAGTTGCTGCTCCTTGCGGCCCTGGCCGGTACGGACGATGGCGAAGAGCAAAACCGCCACGCAGATCAAGACAACCCAAAAGATTGCAGTTTTAATATTAGAATTCACTAAGCCTCCTACCGGCCCTTCTGATTGTTATAGACGCCGGCTTGCCCCGGCTCGATTCCGATTTCGTTGAGCAGCAGCAGTTTTGCCGTTCCCGCGGACGCCGCAAAGTCTGCCGCGGGACCGAAACGCCTGCTCCACACGATGGCCTCCCTGCACGTCAAAACCGGCCAATACCGCCGGTCCCATAGGGGAACCCGGAACTCCTGAAACAGGGTTTTGATTTTCTGCTCGCCGGCGCTACCGAATGGCCGGTACTGGTCGCCCGGCCGCCAGTTCCTAAATTGCAAGGGACCGGACAGGCGCTCCCAGTCGACACAGACCATCCCCTCATTATATACGGAATCATGTCTGATCGAACGTTCCATATTTTCAATAACTTGGCACGATATTGCGTAATCCGTGCCCGGCACCGGAACAATCGCCGGAACTGTAAGCGCAATGTCATAGTGACGTTTGGGGGCAAAGTCACTCGGAAGTTTTGCGAAACGAAGCCATTCGAAAGATCTGAGAATGTCTATACCTGGAACCTGGAGCCGTCCGTGGCCTTCGCGGGAAGCCGTCAGGGCGAGCACGGCATTCACGTGCTCAAAGTCGATGGCCCGCACGCCACCTTTGGCAAGGGCCATCGCACGGCGCACCAACCGCCGCGCCGCAGCCAACGGGAGCCGGCCTATGACGTCTGTGTTAATAAGGATGCCGTCCGCGCGAACCTCGAGGTGCAAAGCTGCCAAGCGATCTATCTCCGCCTCCCAATAGGCCTCCTCGGCAAGTGCCCAGTCCGCCATTTGCGCTAATGCATGGCTGATTGCGGGATTCCATTCGGTTGCCAATTGCGGAAGCAACCGGCGGCGAATGCGATTGCGGGCGAACTCCAGCGTAGCATTGCTTGTATCCTCGCGCCACGAGATGGCGCGCTCGCACAAGAACTGCTCGGTCTCCTGGCGATCGATACGAAGCAGCGGCCGCACAATCCCCATCGCAGTGACCGGCCGGATGCCGGCCAGACCGGCGGTTCCGGCTCCCCGTAAGAGCCGGAAGAGCACCGTTTCGGCCTGGTCGGATCGGGTGTGCCCTACCGCCACGCGGTCTACCTGACCACTACGGATCTGCGACTCGAAAAACGCGAGACGCACTTCCCGGGCCGCCTCCTCCAGGTTTCCACCCGCGGCGCGCGGGTCGGAATCACTTAGCGCGAACGGCAGACCGGAATCCACGGCGATGTTGCGCACGAAAGCAGCGTCTTCGTCCGATTCCCTGCCCCGGAGGTGGTGATTGCAGTGGAGCAGGCTAAGGCGCAGATCCCATCGTGGGGCCAGTTCCCGCAGTACGTGGAAAAGGCACACCGAATCGGCTCCACCCGATACGGCCACGCCCACCTTCTGGCCGGGTTCGAACATGCGGTAGCGCTCAATGGTCCCAGCAACCCGTTCCAGCACTAATAGTCCCGCTCTCATTGTATGCGGGTTATTGTTATCTACGATGCCTGATATCCATACCGTTGCTTCGCGGATCAAGTTGCTGTTGATGGACGTGGACGGCGTACTTACGGACGGTAAGCTATTCCTCGTTGCCGATAACCAGGGCCGCATGATCGAAAGCAAAGGTTTCGATTCGCAAGACGGCATCGCGCTCCAATGGCTCCACTGGAAGGGAATTCGAACCGGCGTCATCAGTGGCCGGCAGTCTCCAGCCACAGAGGAGCGCGCGCGCCAGGTGAAGATGACGTATGTGTATCAGGGTCACATCGAAAAGATTCCGATTTTCGAAGAGATTCTCGCTGACGCGAAAGTAGGTGCGGGCGAAGTGGCCTACATTGGCGACGATCTGACGGATGCAGTGATCTTACGCCGCGTAGGTCTGCCGGTCGCGACCGCCAATGCGCGCGAGGAGGTAAAGCGGTTGGCGCATTACGTTACCAAAGCGGCGGGAGGGAGCGGCGCGGTGCGCGAAGTGATCGAGCTGCTGTTGAGAGCGCAAAATCTCTGGGGTGAGATTTTGGCGCACTACGAGATTGGGGCGCAGTAGAACCGCAGTTATCCCAAGGGTGCACCCGCCAACTGCTCCAGTATGGCGATGGGGGCTTGTTTTGGATTGGCAAGCGACTGGGCGGCGACGATGAATGTCTGCTCCAGCGCCAATTGTCCGGATTCCACCGAATGCGGAACCATGTCGGTAAAGACCATCCAACTCGTTCCCGGCGAAAACGCGAAGCGGTATTTCGGGCAATTCTGCTGGTATTCGTCGTTCTTCTTCAGATAATCGTGGAATGCCAGCATGAACTCGTCGTAGCGTGAACGGCCTTTGGGAAGGATGCCCGCCGCGGCGAGGGCCTGGCGCACGTGGTACATGGAGCCGCGGGCGAATCGATCCAAGCCGGCATCCGACGCATACCGTTCCGCGGCTATGGCGAAGGGATCCGAAGTGACCCAAACGCGCGGCTTAGCCGGATGCACGTTGGTAAAGAACCGAAGAATTAAGCCGCCCTTGGTAGGCCGCGTGGGGAAGGCATCGGTATGCAGCAGATCGTTGCGCTTTGTGAGCGGCAATTCGCGGCCTGCCTCTTCCACCGGCCGCAGGCTGGCATAATCGAGATGCCAGCCGGCACGGTAGCGGGGCAGCAACTCCCCAACGAATTCGATCACATTGCGCGAATAGTTTCGTAAGACGGATCGCACGCGGGCAGCGGTCTGCGGTTCCATTTCGCCTAAGCCCGAGACGCGGTCTTCACCTGGACGGTAGGCAACATTCTTATGAAATTGGCCGCGGCTCGGCCGCACCTGGAGTAGAAAGTCGCGGTCCCCGGGAGTATCCTCGAAGAATGATTTCGGAATCGTGAGAATATCGCCCGATTCGAGAACCGCGTAGGGGTCCACGCCGTCGCGTCGCTCCAGCGTCAGTTCTACGGCTCGCATTGATCCCAGTATAAGCCACACCCCCGCAGAATCCGGCGGCGGGCTTCGTTATAATCTCCGGAATGCGTACTCGCTCCGGACTGAATGCAGTTCTGGCGTTTGGGGCTTTCGCCGTTTTGGCGCGGGCCCAAGCGCCTAACGCGGACCTGGTGCTCTCGAACGGCAAGATCATCACCGTGGACGAACGCTTTACCATTGCTCAAGCCGTAGCCATTCGCGGCGACCGAGTCGTGGGAGTGGGCACGAATCAGGAGATGGCCCGGCTGGCGGGGCCGAATACCCGAACCATTGACCTGAGAGGCAGGACGGTCACACCCGGATTGATCGATAATCACATGCACCTGTTACGTGCCGCGACCACCTGGCAGCGCGAGCTCCGATTCGATGGAGTCGACTCGCGGAAACAGGCGATCGATATGGTGCGTGCGCGCGCCAAAGCAGCCGGTCCGGGCGAGTGGGTTTATAACATCGGCGGCTGGGCGCATCAGCAGTTCGCGGACAATCCCAAGCCTTTCACGCGGGAAGAGCTCGATCAGATCGCGCCTGAGAATCCGGTGGCCTTGCAGGAATCTTACTACCAGGTGTTTCTGAATAGCCGTGCCTTAGAGAAATTGGGAATTCAGAGCGGCGCACCCGACCCGCCCGATTTTCTAAAAGGGACGATTGTCCGCGATCAGGAAGGACGCCCCACAGGGATTGTTAGGGGCGATATCGCCGGCACTCGGGCCGTGGCCAACAAGCTTCCGAGAGTTGCTCCGGACCAGCTCGAAGCCAGCAGCCTGGCCATGGTGAAAGACATGAACCGCGCCGGTTTAACGACTTTCGGCGTGCCCGGCTGCACACCCGACGTGCTGAACATTTTTCAAAACTGGAAGGCACAGGGCCGCCTGGATGTTCGCGTCTTCTGTATTGACGGCGCCGCGGCCGGCAGCCCCGAGCAGGTGGACCGCTCCATAGCGCAGATTGCCGCAATTAGACTGTTCCAGGGCGACACATACATCGACAACATTTTCTTCGGTGAAAGCGTCTACACACCGCTCCACGATCCTATGTTCGCTATCAAGTCCGACCCGCGGCCCGACCAGCTCGCTCAGTGGCGCCGCATGGCCATGGAGATCGCCAAGGCCGGGTTGCCGCTGCACGTCCACGCGGAACTGCACGATACCATCGACGCGTTTCTCGATCAGATCGAGGGCATAAATAAAGAGCACCCCATCAAAAACCTGCGCTGGGTGCTGGCGCACGTCAACCAGCTCAACGGGCCGCAAATCGAGCGCATGAAGCGGCTCGGAATGTACGCAGCTGTAAATCCATGGGCGGTGATCAACGGCGGCATCATGCATGAAGGCTTCGGCGACGGCGC
>JAFAWA010000495.1 GCA_019242155.1 Terriglobia bacterium
ACGGTTTCGCCCATACCGGGCAATTTCGGTCAAGGCTATCCGGGCCTGATTTATCTTTCGACCAAATCCTATCTGGCCGCGCCGGCCCTCCACGCCGATCAGGTGCAGACTACATTTTTCGACGAGCTGCTGGCGCTGCACGAAACCGCTCACCAATGGTGGGGCGCTCAAGTCTCGACCGCCTCTTATCGCGATGAGTGGCTCATGGAGGCGCTGGCGAACTATTCGGCCCTGCTTTATGTCGAAAGGACGAAAGGCGAACGTGAAGTCGAAAGCATTTTGGACCAGTACCGCGCGGACCTGCTGGCCAAGCGGGATAACGGCGAACCGGTCGAATCGGCCGGGCCGATCGTGCTGGGGTCGCGTTTAGAGAGCTCACTCGACCCACGCGCCTGGAGAGCGATCACCTACGGCAAAGGCTCCTGGATTGTTCAAATGCTTCGCCGCCGTATGGGCGATGAGCGGTTTCTATCTCTGCTGGCCGAAATCGTCAAACAGTACCGGCGCAGTGAAATCACCACCGAAGGTTTTCGAAATCTAGCCTCCCAATTTCTTCCGTTGAAATCGGAGGACCCCAAGCTCGAAGACTTCTTTGACCAATGGGTATACGGCACCGGAATACCGGCTTTGAAACTCAGCTACACGGTGAAGAGCAAGGCTCCGAAATGGCAGGTGACCGGCACTCTGACGCAGTCCGGCGTATCGGGCAATTTCAGCGTTCTTACACCTGTCGAGATCCAACTGCCGAGAGCGAAACCGATCACCCACTGGGTAAGCTCTTCGAACGAGCCGGTCACGTTCACTGTCGATCTGCAGCAAACTCCGCTCAAGGTCGTTCTCGATCCGCATCACGCCATTTTACGGCGCTAACCGGCATCCTGTTATACCGGCGCCGGTGCGCGCAAAGGGGAGTAACATATGTAAGTTGTTGTGCGTCCGGCCCCGTTCCGTTTCAATGTAATTTGCCCGGTGCTTGCCGTGCTGGCAGCGTTTCCGGCTGTGGCTCAGGTATGTGAGCCCGGCGAGGTCCGCATCCTTGTAAAAGACTCGCAGGAAGCGGCTATCTTTGACGCTCGCGTGCAATTGGGTCCTGAGCCGGAGGTGTTCGGCGTGCGTGTTACGCCCGCAACCGGGATTGCCGAATTCGTGAATGTGCCGTGCGGCAATTGGACGGTGCGGGCCAATAAAGAAGGCTTCGCCGAAGCTAACGGCACCGCCGCGGTTACGAGCGATGCAGCCATCGAGCTGAGCCTGATTCTGCTGCCGGAAATCAATCGCTCGAGCGTAGAAGTCTCCGATACCGTCTCTCCGGTACAGCAGAGTGTTTCCGAAAACTATGAACTGCATCCGGCGGAAGTGAAGACACTTCCGTCGAATCCGGCCACCGTGATAGAGACTTTGCCGCTGGTTCCGGGCGTGGTGCGGTCGCCGTTCGGAGAATTGAAGATCGACGGCTCCGGGGAAGAGCGGAGTTCTTTAGTAGTCAACCAGAGTGATGTGACGGACCCGGCGACGGGCCGGTTCGGGCAAACGGTTCCGGTGGATAGTATCGAAACGGTGAACGTCTTGAGCACGCCTTTTCTGGCGCAATATGGACGGTTCACACAGACTGTGGTCGCCGTCGAAACACGCAGGGGCGGCGATAAGTGGCACGCGGACCTCAACGACCCGTTCCCCGATTTCCGCATTCGCAGCTATCACATGCGCGGAATTCGCAATGAGACGCCGCGCGCGGTGGCGAGCGGCCCCCTGCTGCGGAACCGGCTCTATTTCATAACCGCGCTTCAGTATTTCCTGGATAAGGTTCCCAGCCGGACTCTTGCGTTCCCGCATAACGAGTCGAAGCAGGAGCGCCTGAATTCCTTCAGCCAGTTCGATCTAGTGCTGTCTCCGCGGCAGTTAGTGAATTTCACATATCACTTCAGCCCGGAGCACACGAATTTCGTGAATCCCGATTATTTCAATCCGCAGCCGGTTACGCCAAGTTACGCGCAGCGGAACTACGTTGCCACGTTGGCCGATCATTACGGACTGTTGGGCGGAACGCTGGATAGCTCGGTTTCGATGCAGCGCTTCCATACCTTTATCGGCGCGCAGGGAGATGCGGATATGCTCTGGGTTCCGGAGGGCAGAGAGGGCAACTATTTTGGTGTGCAGACCCGGGACTCGTGGCGGCGCGAGTGGCTCGAAATCTGGTCGCCGGCTCCGGCGAGTTTCGGCGGCAGTCACCAGCCGAAGATCGGGACTTCGGTAACGGTTGCCAGTGACCGCGGTCATTTTAGCTTCCGGCCGGTGGACATCGCGGACTCCGAAGGCACGCTGCTCGAAAGGGTGGTTTGGAGCAATCCCGGGAGCTACAGCCGGACAGATCTTGAGGTTACGGCGTACGTGCAGGACCACTGGTCACCGAGCGCCCGCTTGACTTTCGACTATGGGGTCCGGGTGGAGCATCAGCGGCTGGCATCGAATCTGCGAATCGCGCCTCGATCGGGATTTGCGTGGACACCGTTTCGCGAAGGCCGCACGGTGCTGCGCGCGGGCTATGGCCAGTTCTACGATCACATTCCCTTAGATGTGTATGCATTCAGCCGCTACCCGGTCCGAACCGTAATTCAGTACGCTCCGGACGGCACGGTGCTAGGGACGCCGGTCCAAGTTCTGAATGTCATAGGGAGCGCGACCGGACCTCAGTCGTTCTTGGTTCATGGCCAGAGAGTGGCCGGGGCTTTTTCGCCGCGCGGTTTTACGTGGAACGCTCAGGTGGAGCGCCGATTCTCGCGCTGGCTTCTCGCGCGCGCGGTGTATACAGACAATCGTTCGGTCGGGCTGATCGTGCTCGAGCCGGCGGTTTACCAGGATGCGCAGGAGATTGTTCTGAACGGCGACGGCAGTTCGCGCTACCGGCAGGCCGAGCTTACCGCGAAGTTTTCCTGGGCGAACGACGGCAACCTCGTCTTTTCCTATACCCATAGCCGCGCGGAAGGCACTCTGAATGCGTTCGATGCCTTCCTGGGCAACTTTGCGCAGCCGATCATCCATCCGGACGTATACGCCAACTTACCGGGGGACCTGCCCAATCGTTTTCTGGTTTGGGGCCGCCTGCACTCCCGCTGGTGGAATTTCTCGCTATTGCCGACGCTCGAGTACCGCAACGGTTTCCCGTATGCCGTTTTTGACGCCTTTCAAAACTATGTGGGCGTGCCCTATCGAGACGCGACCCGCTTTCCGAGCTTCTTCTCCGCGGACACACGAGTGATGCGCGATTTCCGGGTCAACCCCAAATACGCGCTGCGGCTCTCGCTCACAGGCTTCAATCTGACCAACCACTTTAATGCGCTCGCCGTTCATTCCGATATCGCCGACCCGCAATACGGCATCTTTTTCGGCAACTACCATCGCCGCTACCGATTCGATTTCGAAGTGATTTTTTGAGGTGACCGTGGGCGCGATCGCTGCGGGGTGACAGGTACGATTGTTAAAGTTTTTCTCGGGTCGGTCCGATAAGAAGATGGATGGTAACTGTCGCGATCTTCGTCTGTATGTGGATAGGGACTCTGGCGTTCCTTTGCGTGAGTGGGTGGCGCAACCTGCGTACCGGCTACCGGAAGCGTAGGGAGAGCGCGCCGGTCTTGGTAGAGGAGTGGGCTTGGTTATTGGAGATGAACGAAGCCCTGAAGCAAGATAGAACGCCTGTGGCCTCAATACCGCAGGATACAGATCCCAGCCCGGCTCACTGTCAGGAGCAGGGTGCGTCGCCAGGCTAACGGGATGAGGTAGCGTTCAGCCCCACAGGTAAAACAGGGCCATCAGGCACAGCCACAGCGCATCCAGAAAATGCCAGAAGATCGCGCTCATGTCGATGGCTGTCCTTTTTGCGGGGCCAAGGCGGAAACGTACCGCCTGGACCTCCACATAGACCACCGCGGTAACGGCTCCGAGGACGTGGGCTGCGTGGGTGGCGGTCAGAACGTAGAAAAAGGACGTGCTGGGGTTGGCTGCGATGTAAAAACCTGTCTGCCACAATCTTTGCCAAGCCATCGCCTGGCAGATGAGAAAGAGAATGCCCAACGCGGTGGCCGCCGACCACCATCGGTTGAAGGCGCTTCGTTGTCCGGACCGGAGCCGGCGGCGGGCGGTTTCCAATACCAGACTCGAAACGATCAGCACGCCTGTGCTGAGCCATAAGATCGGGGGCTTGGGTGTGCTGACCCAGTCGGTCCCCATGCTTCGCCGGGCGAGGAAGGCCGTAGTCAGCGTCAAAAATACGATCGTGCTCGAGATCAACAGCAGGTATAAGAGGAGCATGGAGGTCTGGCGGGATGCGCCAGGACCTTCACTGGGACCATCGCCACCCCAGTCGCGGCCTTCCGGAGGGGGCGGGGGACCTTGCGAAACGTTACGGGTGGTTGGGCCGGGCATGAAGAAAGGGCTCGAGCGTTGCCGCTTCCTTAATCCATCAGCTTAGCGCGAGAACGATTCCCGCGCAGTATCCCGCGGACCTGTGGGGACGCATGGAGTGCGTCCCGGGGCTTTGCTTGGATTAGGACACCGGGGGGAGGGTAAGTCCGGCTTTGCTTAGCGCGCGCTGGAGCATGCTGACGGCGTGAATTTCAGGGACGTTCCGGGAAATGGAGATCTCGGCGATCAGCATGTGCCGTGCGCGGTCGAGCATTTTCTTTTCCCTGAACGAGAGCGGCTTTTCGAGCTGGAGCTGCACTAAGCCTCTAAAAACTTCAGCGACCTTGAGCAGATCGCCGCTGAACATTTTTTCGGAGTTTTCTTTGAAGCGGGCTTTCCAGTCAGAATTGAGTTGAGGACTGCCGTTAGAGAGGAACGATAGCACGCGGGAGATTTCCCGGTCTTTCGTGACTCGCCGGAGCCCTATATTTGCGGCATTTGAAAACGGCACCATAACGGTGACGCTGTTGCCGCCAAAACGGAGCAGATAGAACTTCTCATAAGCCGAACCGAAGGAACGGCTGCTGATGTTCTCAATGGTCCCAACACCCTGGTTGGGATACACGACCTTGTCGCCGATTTGGAAGGTCATACGGGGTCCCCCACTAACCACCGCGATAAAGTTTACTTGTTACTGAAATGTGAACGACTCTTGAATAGTACGCTTCATGACCGGATCTGTC
>JAFAWA010000074.1 GCA_019242155.1 Terriglobia bacterium
TTTGACGGTACCGTAAGCCTGCAGCAGCCTCTGATCGAACCGTTGTATGGCGGGCGTTCGGCGCTTCAGATCGTCAACATGCTGACAGATAGTCCGCTCCAGAGCGACTACGATCTGGTCCGCGGCTATTGGGCGAGCCAACATAAAACGCCCGATTTTGAAGCCTGGTGGCGGCGCTCGGTGCATGACGGTGTGATTGCCAATAGCGCGCTACCTGCGAAAACGGTTGCGGTGCGCAGTGAAGCCCTCGGCGCGCCCGCCGCGCCCCGAAGCTTGAACGGCAGTCTGGAAGTGATCTTCCGGCCCGATCCTACGATTTACGACGGCCGCTTTGCCAATAACGGCTGGCTTCAGGAGACGCCCAAGCCGATCACGAAATTGACCTGGGACAACGCTGCCATCATGAGTCCCGGGGACGCGCAGCGGTTTGGAGTGATGCCCGAGAACACGCTCGACTACGGCGGGACGGGTGTACCCATGATCGAACTGAGCTATCAGGGACGAACGTTGCGCGCGCCGGTGTTCCCGCAGCCGGGTCATGCTAACGGCGCGGTTACCTTACATCTGGGCTACGGACGCACGCGCGCGGGCCGCGCCGGGACGGGCACCGGATTCAACCCCTACGGCCTGCGCACCGGGCAGGCGTTATGGCACGATGTGGGGCTGAATGTTAAGCAAGCGTCGGGCAATTACTTTTTGGCGGTTACCCAAAATCAGCACCTGCTCGATACTAGGCGCCACATTTACCGCGGCGCGGACATTGCGGAGTACAAGAAAAACCCGGAAGCGCCGCACGAAGGAGCGGAAACGCCGCCGCGCGAGCTGACACTGTATCCGGAGTATTCTTACAACGGTTACGCCTGGGGAATGGCGATCGACCTCACCGCGTGCACCGGATGCGGCGCTTGCGTGAGCGCCTGCATCGCGGAGAACAACATTCCGGTGGTCGGAAAAGATCAGGTGCGCCGCAGCCGCCATATGTCGTGGCTGCGCGTCGACAGCTATTACAACGGCGACGTCAACAACCCGACGCTGCACAACCAGCCCGTCCCCTGTATGCAGTGCGAAAATGCGCCGTGCGAGCTGGTCTGTCCGGTGCAAGCCACGACTCACAGCGCCGAGGGGCTCAACGACATGGTGTACAACCGCTGCGTGGGCACGCGGTACTGCTCCAATAACTGTCCCTACAAAGTGCGGCGCTTTAACTTCTTCCTGTTCCAAGATTGGGATACGCCCAGCCTGAAGCTGGTCCGGAACCCGGATGTGACGGTGCGCAGCCGCGGTGTCATGGAGAAATGCACCTACTGCGTGCAGCGCATCAATGCCGCCAGAATCGATTCGGAACGCGAAGACCGCAAAATCCGGGACGGCGAAATTCAGACGGCGTGCCAGGCAACCTGTCCGACCGAGGCCATCATCTTCGGCGATATCAACGACCCCAACAGCCGCGTCGCCAAAATGAAGGCCGAGAAGTTGAATTACGCCATGCTGGCCGACCTCAATACGCGGCCGCGTACCACTTACCTCGCGAATCTGCGCAATCCCAATGCGGAGATGGAAGGTTAGCAGATGTTGAAGAATGGTCAGTACCAAGCACTCTCCCACGGCCGGATTCCGACCCGCGCGCGTGAGCAAGGAGTTTTCGGGCTTTGTTAGGGCACTCACATGGCAGATGAACAACTAATCGAAACGCCGGAGCGGGAACGGGTAATCGCTCCGGGGTACACCTTCGGCACAGTTACCGATCAGATTGCGTCCGTGGTGCAGACCAGGCATACGCCGGGCTTCTGGATAGCCTCGTTCGTGGTCGGTTTCCTGCTCCTGCAGGCCCTGTTGCTCTCGGTGGTGCTTTTGATGTGGAAGGGCGTCGGGGTGTGGGGCATCCGAACGCCGGTAATGTGGGGCTTCGCCATCACGAACTTCGTGTGGTGGATCGGAATCGGGCACGCGGGCACGCTGATTTCGGCCATTCTGTTGCTGCTGAATCAAAGCTGGCGCAATTCGATCAACCGGTTCGCGGAAGCGATGACACTATTTGCCGTCGCGTGCGCCGGTCTGTTTCCTCTGCTGCACATGGGCAGGCCCTGGCTGTTCTACTGGATGCTGCCTTACCCCAACACCATGCGGGTGCTGCCCAACTTCCGCAGTCCGCTGGTCTGGGACGTGTTCGCGGTTTCCACATACGCCACGGTCTCGCTGCTGTTCTGGTTCGTCGGGCTGATTCCGGATTTGGGCACCCTTCGCGACCGCGCCCGAGGGCTGGCCGGAAAGTATATTTACGGCTTTTTGGCGATGGGCTGGAGAGGCTCCGCCAAGCATTGGAGCATTTACGAGACGGCATCGCTGCTGCTCGCGGGCCTCGCGACGCCTCTGGTGCTTTCGGTCCACACGGTAGTGAGCTTCGACTTCACAGTCGCCATCGTTCCCGGGTGGCACAGCACCTTCTTCCCGCCTTACTTCGTTGCCGGCGCCATCTATTCCGGCTTCGCAATGGTTTTGGTCTTAGCCATCCCGCTGCGCGCAGTGTATGGCCTCCAGGGTCTGATTACCGACCGGCACCTCGAAAATTCCGGCAAGATCATGCTGGCCACCGGCCTGATCGTGGCGTACGCGTACATCATGGAAACGTTCATGGCCTGGTACAGCGGCAGCGTTTACGAGCAGCAGGCCTTCTGGAACCGCATGACAGGGCCCTATTCAGCGCAATACTGGTTCCTGATCAGTTGCAACGTGGTAGCGCCGAATCTGTTGTGGTTCAAGAAATTCCGCACGAGCCCGGTGCTGCTGTTCGCCTCCTCCATCATCGTGCTGATAGGCATGTGGCTCGAGCGCTACATGATCATCGTCAGCAGCCTGGCGCAGGATTTCGTGCCTTCCTCTTGGGCGCTGTTCCGTGCTACCCGCTGGGACTGGGCCACCTACTGGGGCACCATCGGGTTCTTCATGGTGCTGTTCTTCCTGTTCGTCCGCGCCCTGCCTATGATTTCGATCTTTGAAGTCCGGACCCTGCTGCCGCAAGCCAAAGTGCGGGAGGAGGTTCGGCGTTGAGAAAACCTGACGGCGTTTACGGCCTAATGGCGGAGTTTGACGATCCGACCATGCTGGTGAATGCCGCGCGGGCGGCGCGGGAAAAGGGATTTCGCCGGCTGGACGCCTACACTCCGTTTCCCATCGAAGATTTGACCGACGCGCTGCACCTGCATAGGAACAAGCTGCCGCTGATTGTGCTGATCGGCGGCCTTACGGGCGGGTTCACCGGGTATCTGCTGCAATACTTCACCACGGTGATTTATTACCCCATCAATATAGCGGGGCGGCCGCTGCATAGCTGGCCTTCGTACATCATCATCACTTTCGAGCTGACGATTCTGTTTGCGTCGATCTCGGCGGTTTTAGGCCTGCTGGGCTTGTGCGGGCTCCCGATGCCGTATCATCCCGTGTTCAATGTGCCGCGCTTTTCGGCGGCTTCCCGCGACCGGTTCTTCCTGTGCATCGAGTCTACAGACCCGTTGTTCGACAGGCAGAGCACTACGAAGTTTTTAGAGAGCCTGGACGCGAAAGAGGTGTCCGAAGTTGAGCACTAATCGAAGTTCGGCTAACCGGATGGCAAGAAAAGTGGAGGACCGCGGGCTCGAGCGCGCGGCTCGTAATCGGGCTACAACAGCGTCCAGAGCGGCGGCCGTGAATGAGCGGTTGCTGATCGTATTGACGCTCTCCGTTTTGGGGCTGGCGGGGTGCCGCCAGGACATGCACGATCAACCGAAATACATTCCATTGCGCCCCAGCAGCTTCTTTGCGGACGGCCGCTCCGAACGGCCTTTAATCGCAGGCACCGTGGCGCGCGGCCATCTGGACGAAGACTCGGCCTTCTATACGGGAAAAGGGCCGGACGGAAAATTCATTGACCCATTCCCATTTCCGGTCACCAAAGATGTCGTGTTGCGCGGGCAGCAGCGGTTCAACATCTACTGCACTCCCTGTCATGACCGCAGCGGCAACGGACTCGGAATGGTGGTCCGGCGCGGGTTTCGGCATCCGCCTTCTTATCACATCGACCGTTTACGGCAGGTTCCCAACGGGTACATCTTCGACGTGATCACCAACGGGTTCGGAGCTATGCCGACGTACGCTGCCCAAATTCAACCGGCCGACCGCTGGGCCATTGTTTCCTACATCCGGGCTCTGCAGCTTAGCCAGACGGCCAGCATCAACGATGTCCCGCCCGAAGCGCGCAATCAGTTGGGGCAGGGAGGTACGCGATGACGGCCGCGGCTTTGGACTTCAACATCTCTTCGGATCTGCTGACCGATATTCGCCGGTGGCGGACGCGCGCCATGGTCGTGGGTGTGATCGGTGTCATCCTCCTGGTGCTCGGTTGGGTAACATCGCCCGCGCAGTTTTACCGCTCCTACTTGTGGGCCTACATTTACTTTCTCGGCATTGCGGCAGGCTCGATGGCGTGGCTCATGCTGCAATATCTCACCGGCGGCGCGTGGGGCGTAGCGATTCGCCGTCCCGCCGAAGCCGCGGCCCGGACGATTCCGGTGATGGCCGTGCTGTTTGTTCCAATTGCGATCGGGTACGCGAGTCTCTATCCGTGGGCGCACTCCGATCTGGTGGCCGCGGACCCGATTCTCAAGCACAAAGCCGCTTATCTGAACTTCCCCTTTTTCCTCGTGAGGGCCGTCGCCATCCTCGGCGGCTGGAGCCTGCTCAGCGTGCTTCTGAACCGCTGGTCCTTGCGGGAAGACCGCGAGGGGCCGCGGCCGGCGCACAACCTGATGGCGCGGCTTAGCGGTCCGGGGCTGATCTTCTGGGTATTTGCTGTCACCTTCATGTCTATCGACTGGGTCATGTCCTTGAACCCGGATTGGTTTTCCACCATGTTCGGCTTGCTGTTCGTGGCGGGCCAGGGGCTCAGTTCGATCGCGTTTCTGATTACCATACTGGTGCTGCTTTCCCAGCAGCGTCCGCTCTCAGAGATTCTCACCACCCGCCATTTGCACGATGTAGGCAAGCTGATGTTCGCCAACGTCATGCTGTGGGCATACTTTTCTTTTTCGCAATGGCTGATCATCTGGGCTGGAAATCTGCCCGAAGAGATCCCATGGTACGCCGAACGGCTGCGCGGCGGATGGCAGTATGTCGCGCTGGTGCTGGTGTTCGGCCATTTCGCGCTCCCGTTTGCGCTGCTGCTTTCGCGCGACTTGAAGCGCAATTTTAAGTTGCTGCGGCGTATCGCTGTCTTTGTGCTCGCCATGCGAGTCGTAGACGTTTACTGGTTTGTGATTCCGGACGCGACCAGAGGCGCGGCCCTCAGCCCCAGTTGGATTGATGTGGGGGCGTTCCTAGGCATTGGCGGAATCTGGGCGATGCTGTTTCTGGGGCAACTGGCGAAGCGTCCCCTGATTCCGGCGAATGATATCCACATCATAGAGGCTCTTGAACATGGCAGATAATCGTGAACTGGAAAATTTGCCCGATCTGAGCGATCCCGGGCAGCGGCATGAGGTCCGCGACATCAATGTTTGGGCGATCGGCAAGGTAGGAATCGGGCTCATCCTGACTACGATTGCTTCGATCCTCATTGTTCTCGGTGTGTTCCGCTATCTTCAGGTGCAATACAACGCAACTCCCGCGGCAGGAAATTACACCGGCATCGACGTAGACGCGCGGAAACTGCCGCCCGATCCGCGGCTGATCTCCGATGAGCCGGAAAACCTGCAGCAGACGCAGGCCGCCGAAGATCAACTTTTGAACGGCTACCGGTGGAGCGATGAGAAGCACACTCAGGTGGCAGTGCCCATCAGCCGCGCCATAGATATGCTGGTCGCACGCGGGTTGCCGAGCGCGCAAGGGAATGCCGCGGGTGCGCCGGCCGGCGTTGCTGTGCCTACCGAATCCGGCCTCGGACCGAAAATACAGCCGCCCGGGGGCCCGCTCGCCTCCGAGTTGGCCGCGCCTGCACCGGCGGGCGAGGGCGCGGAAACTAAAGGTAAGTGATGCTTACAAAGTTATCGGTTCCTGTTTTTATTTTGGCCTCGGCGCTCTCCGCGCAGCCGGGGCAGCCGGCGCCCGTCCAGCAGTCGCTGAGCATGCGCGATCCGAGTTTGAAAGTGCAAGTCCCCGCTGCTCTTCAGGGCGTGGGCATCGAACAGAAGCTCGATCAGCAGATACCGCTGACTCTGACGTTCCGCGA
>JAFAWA010000128.1 GCA_019242155.1 Terriglobia bacterium
TTGCTCGAAGAAAATTCGCCCGCGTGGACACACGAAACAAAATCGTGACCGCCGCCGCCGCGCCCTCCGGGGCCGTGTGGGTGGCCGGCCTCTTCGATGTGTTGCGCACAGGTCACGTTCGGCAGCTCCAAGAAATTCGGGAGCAGGCTTCCTGTGCGCCCGTTGTTGCGGCCATTTTGCCTAGCCCGGACGCCCTAATGGATATTGCGGCCCGGGCCCGGATGGCAGCTTCGCTGCGCATGGTAGACTACGTGGTAATCACAGATGCCGAAGAGCTTCACGGGGTGTTCGACCGCCTTCGCCCGGTGCGGGTCGTGCGCTTGGAAGAGCCGCCGATTGGGATGTTGAGAGATGCCGGCTAGCAGCCGCATTCTTGTAGTCCGCCTGGGGGCTTTGGGCGATATAATCTTCACATTGCCGGCGGTCGCTTCGCTCAAGCATAGCTTCCCGGGTAGCCGGTTGACGTGGGCTGTCGAGCCGCAATGGGCCCCGTTGCTTGAGGGAAACCCCTTCGTCGATCGTATTCTGCCGGTCCATCGCGGCACGCCTTCGGGCCTGCTCGCAACCTGGCGCACGCTCCGCGCGGAACCTTACAACCTGGCGGTGGATTTCCAAGGCCTGATCAAGTCGGCGCTGGTCGCGGCCGCAGCTCGGACGCAACGAATTTTCGGTTTCGACCGGGCACAGGCGCGCGAGAGCCTGGCATCTGTCTTTTATTCGGATACCGCACGCAGCCAGTCGGCCCACATGGTCGATAAAAATTTGGATCTGTCGGCCAAGGCGGGAGCGGCGAGCGCTTTGCGCGTGTTTCCGTTACCGCCCGGCCGAGCCGAGAGCATTTTGCCCGCGGGCGATTTCGTTCTGGCTTCGCCCTTGGCCGGGTGGCGCAGCAAACAATGGCCGCTGGAGCATTACCGCGCCTTGGCCCGGCTGCTTCGCCGTGAACTGGGAATTCCTTTGGTGTTGGATGGTCCCGCCCCGGCGTTGCCCATACTCAGGCAAGTGCCGGAAGCAGTGACGCATAGCTCCAGTGTGGCCGGTCTGATCTACGCTACGCGGCGCGCTACTGCCGTTGCCGGTGTGGACAGCGGGCCTTTGCACATCGCCGCCGCTTTAGGCAAGCCCGGAGTGGCGCTTTACGGCCCCACAGATCCGGCGCGCAACGGACCTTACAGCAGTTCTCTGCGCGTACTTCGCGCTTCCGGCGCCGCCACGACCTATCGCCGCCGTAACAGTATCGACGAGAGTATGAAACGGCTCTCTCCAGATGAGGTCTTCGAGGCGCTGCGCAACGTGCTGCGCGAACGGCCGGAAACCGCGCCTGCGCCCCCTGATGCTCTCGTTTCCTAAGCGCTACGCCGATACCGTAGCCAGGCTCCGGGTTCCCACGGGATTTCTCCTGGTAGCGGCCTTCGCCTGGTTTTCGAAGCCCACCGTGCTCTCGCTCATTTGGGGTCTGCCGGTTTCCGTTCTCGGATTGATGCTCCGGGGATGGTCGGCGGGCTGCCTAGCCAAGAACCAGGTGCTGGCAACCGGGGGCCCCTATGCCTACACGCGCAATCCGCTATATATCGGGACGCTACTAGTGGCCGCGGGGCTCGTGATCGGCGCGCGGAATACGGGTTTGGGCGCCTTGTTTGCGGCGGTGTTCGTATTCATCTATCTGCCGGTAATCACGCTCGAAGAGCAGCATTTGAGCCAACTGTTCCAGGGCTATGCGCAGTATGCTGCCCGCGTGCCGGTTTTATTTCCCAGATTGCGTCCGGCCGTTACCAACAATTCGAATCCTTTCCGCTGGTCGCTTTATCTAAAGAACCAGGAATACCAAGCCGGCGCGGGTTTTGGCGCCGGGATGCTGTTTCTTCTCTGGAAGGCGCTGCGCTGAGAGCCGAGGTGCCGGGTCCGCGTCCTGTTCCCCGGCTTTCAGCGCCGCCCAAACTAACCGGCTCGCTCCAGAATCTCCTGCAGTTCCGCGGGGCTAAGCGAAATCGGGTTTCCCTTCATGCTGCTCGTCCGGGCGGCCTTCGCAACCAGATCCTGATAGTGCTCGCGGCGGACGCCGTAAGCGCGAAGCGGCGCGATTTCGAGTTTGCGGCAAAGCCGGCCGACCCATTCCACTCCGTCGTTGGCGCTGGCGTCAGCCCTACCGGTCAACAGCCGCGCAACTTCCGAATACCGGTCGAGAGCACTGCTCTGTGGCATTCGCGCGGTGAGTGCGCGGACATTCACTTCCATCGTATGCGGCAATAACGCCGCGCAGACTGCGCCATGGGGCGCGGGAAACATTCCCCCGACCGGCGCGGCAAAGCCGTGCACCGCGCCCAGACCGGCATTGGCCAGAGCCATGCCGCCTAACAATGCAGCCCACGACATATCCGTCCTCGCTTCCAGGTCGCCGCCATTTTCCCAAGCTCTGGCAAGGGCGCGCGTTACGCAGCGGATTCCCTCCACGCAAAAGAGGTCCGTCATAGGATTGGCGCGGACGGAGACATAAGGCTCGATCAGTTGAGTGAGCGTGTCGAGCCCGGTGGATGCGGTCACGGAGCGGGGAAGGGTTATTGTCAGTTCGGGATCCACAATCGCTAACCGCGGCAGCATGGAAGCACTGCGCAGACTGGCTTTCACATGGTGCTCGGGCGATCCCAGAACCGCGTTGCGTGTTACTTCCGCGCCCGTCCCCGCGGTGGTAGGAACCGCGATGAACGGGAGAGGAGGCTCACTCAAGGGTTGGCCGCGGCCGATCACCTCGAGGTAATCCAAGGGATCGCCGTGATTGGTGGTGAGCGCCGCGAGGGCTTTACCGGCGTCGATGGCACTTCCACCCCCAACCGCAACTACCAGGTCGCAGCCTTCCTCGCGAGCGAACGCCACTCCGCGACGGATGAGATCAAGTGTCGGCTCCTCCGCCACCGCAAATGCAACGGTGTCCATGCCGGCCAACAAAGCCGCGGCTCTTTCCGGTGAAGCGCCGGTCACGAGCAATGCGCGCCGGCCCATAGCGGCGGCCGCTTTGGGGAGGTCGCGCGCGGCGCCGGCGCCAAACACGATACGCGCCGACGTGG
>JAFAWA010000298.1 GCA_019242155.1 Terriglobia bacterium
CTGTGGAGAGGCTTGATCGGCGGCCTGGCGCAGATGGGCCATCGCGTGGTCTTCTTCGAACGTGATGTTCCTTACTACGCGGAGCACAGGGATCTGACCGCGCTGACCGATGCCGATCTGCTTCTCTATCCGGATTGGCACGCGATTTCGGCAGCAGCGAGACGGCACTTGGCCGAGGCGGATGTGGCGATTGTAACTTCCTATTGCCCGGACGCACGCAGTGCCACCGAAGCCGTGCTTTCGTCTAAAGCGCGCATCCGGTGTTTTTACGATCTGGACTCGGGCGTCACGCTCGATCTGCTACGCGCGGGCCGCACTGTAGACTACATCCCGCAAGCGGGTCTAGGCGATTTTGATTTAGTATTGACTTACACCGGCGGCTCCACCGTAAGAGATTTCCGGACCTATCTGGGCGCGCGCCACGTGGTGCCGCTCTACGGCTGTGTTGACCCGAGCGTACACCACCCGGCACCGGCGCAAGAGCGATTCCGCGCGGATTTATCGTACCTCGGCACCTATGCGGCGGACCGCCAGCCTGCGGTGGAGGCGCTGTTTATCGAACCGGCGCGGCGGCGGCCGGATCTGCGATTCGTCATTGGCGGCTCGCAATATCCGCGGGAGTTTCCGTGGACAGAGAATCTCTTCTTCATTCCGCACATTCCGCCGGCCGAACACCCGGCCTTCTACTGCTCGTCAAAACTTACGCTGAGCGTAACGCGGCCTTCTATGGCCGCGGCGGGCTACTGCCCTTCTGGCCGCTTATTCGAGGCGGCGGCGTGCGGGGTTCCGATCCTGAGCGATGAATGGGAAGGTCTGGAGGCTTTCTTCGAACCGGGCTTGGAGATTCTGGTTGCTCGCACGACCGGGCACGTGCTCGATGCGCTTGCCCTTTCGAGTGACGAACTGTCGCGGATCGCTCGCGCCGCCCGCGAGCGCGTGCTCTCTGCACATACGGCGGCCGAGCGAGCGCGGCAAATGGAAACTATTTTCGAGGCGGCCTTGAGTCTGCCGGTAGAGACCGCCGAGGGGGTAGGTCTATAGCGTATGTGGGGCATTATTCCTGCCGCGGGTACCGGGAGCCGCATTCAACCACTTGCCTTCTCGAAGGAGCTTCTGCCTGTAGGCAGCCGTTTCGAGGGAGAGACGGAACGCCCGAGGGCCGTCAGCGAATACCTGGTGGAGCGCATGGTGCGCGGCGGGGCGCG
Source organism: Terriglobia bacterium (assembly GCA_019242155.1). Classification (GTDB taxonomy): domain Bacteria; phylum Acidobacteriota; class Terriglobia; order Bryobacterales; family Bryobacteraceae; genus PSRJ01. The sequence goes on from JAFAWA010000298.1 coordinate 1,206, forward strand.
AAAAATTTGCTTCATCATCTCGCCCGGAAAATCTGACATCCTCGAATATTACGGCGCGCGGGCCTTCTCCGCGGATATCTGCTATATCGTCCAGCCGCGCGCGGCCGGCCTGTGTGATGCGATCTTTCGCGCGCGGCCGCTGGTGAATGCGTCGGAACCGGTAGTGGTCGGCCTGCCGGATACGATCTGGTTTCCCGAAGACGCTCTGGCGGAACTGCCGGACGACCGGCTTTCGTTCCTGTTATTTCCTGTGGAGCGTCCCGAGTTTTTCGATGCTGTCCTGACGGACGCGCACGGCCGCGTGCGGGAGATTCGGGTGAAGCAGCCGGACGTCGGCTGTCATTGGATCTGGGGTGCTTTCAAAATGCCCGGATCCGTGTTTCATGACTTGCAGGATCTGTGGGTTGAGCGCGAGTCGCGGGACGAATTCATCGGCACGCTTGTCAATGAATATCTCGCACGGGGCGGTGAAGCGGTAGGCGTTCCCGCCGGTTCGGCTTATGTAGACGTCGGCACCTTGCACGGTTACCGGGAAGCGATTCGCCTGCTGGCCGAAACGCCTGCCGAGCGGGCTGGAATTTCCGTTGCAGGAAGCCGGGTGTGAAAACTCATTCGACCATCAGACGCCAGTGGAGCCAGGAAGAGATTCGGCAGCGCATTCACGAACTAGGACAATGGTTCCACAACCTGAATCTTTGCGGAATTGAAACCGCCCCCGACCATTTTCTTGGCGACTACCCCTCCTTTAAATGGCGCGCCTTCGAGCGCTCCTTACCCGCTGATCTGTCCGGGATGACCGTGCTCGATGTCGGATGTAATGCCGGTTTCTTCTCGCTCGAAATGAAAAAACGCGGAGCCGGGCGCGTCGTAGGCATCGATACGGATGACGGCTATCTGGAGCAGGCCCGCTTTGCTGCCCAGGTCTGCGGCGCGGATATCGAATTCCGGCAGATGTCCGTGTATGAGGTTGCTCGCCTCCGCGAAAAGTTTGATATCGTCCTTTACACCGGCGTCTCTTATCATCTGCGGCATCCCTTGCTCGCGCTAGATCTGCTGCATGAATTCGTTGTCCGGGACCTACTGGTTTTTCAATCGCTCCTGCGCGGCAGTACCACGGTAGACCGGGTCGAGCCCGATTATCCGTTCGCGGAGGCCGATGTTTTCAACCAATCCGGCTATCCTAAGATGCATTTTGTCGAGGACCGCTTCGCGGGTGACCCGACAAATTGGTGGATTCCCAACCTGGCCTGCGCGGAAGCGATGCTCCGCAGCGCGGGATTCACGATTGTGGAACATCCCGAACTTGAGGTTTTCATCTGCAGGCGCGCGGCGAATACGGTGTGGGCGCAGGAAGAGTCAGGGGCCCTGTTGCGCAGTCTCAAGGGAGGGGTCCGGTCTTGATAGAAGCCGTGATGCTTTGGAACGAGCCGAACAACCTCTCTCACTGGGATTTCGAAATCGATCAGGGCTGGAAGATTTTTGCCGCTATGGCCACGTCCGCGGCGCACGCTGTGAGAGCCGAAAATCCGCGGCTGCCGCGAGTCTTGGGCGGCATTTCTCCGATTGACCCTCAGTTCATCCGCAATATGGGTGAGCAATGTGTGCTGCATCACGTGGAAGCGGTCGCGGTGCACGGCTTTCCGCTTGATTGGAATCACTGGTCGATTCACGAATGGCCGCTAAAGTTGGACGAGATCCGCGCCGTGACCAGCTTGCCTGTTTGGGTGTCGGAGGTTGGTGTCTCGAGCTTCGGCGCGGAGGAGGTTCAGGAGTTTGGTCTGTGCCGCACTGCCGAACTGCTTTTGGGCCGGGTCAATCGCATACATTGGTACAGCCTTTACGATCTCCCGCGGGCCTGGCCTGCCACCACTCGCCACCGCGAAGCGGAAGGCTCCTCCTACTATCGCCATTTCTATATGGGCCTGCTGCGCGAGGACGGCGCTCCCAAGCTGGCGCTGCGTCACTTCCACCAATACACGCCTGAGCTGGGCATCTGCCAGTGGTTTCATTTTGAAGACCATCGTCTGGAAGACGCCGTCGAGCGGCTGAAGGAACTGGGAGTAAAGTATCTGCGGACCGGACTGAGCTGGGCGGATAGTTACCGTCCCGATGCGGATCGATGGTTCGATCGCCAGATGCGAGCTTTGGAGGATTTCGACGTCACTCTCACGTTTTGCTTCACTCCGGAATCGTGCGGGGTGCGGCCTCATCACACCAGCCCGCCGCGGAATGTGGAGGAGTTCGCGGACTTCTGCGCGCGTATGACCCGCCGTTATGCCTGCTGAAACGAGCGTACGCGAGCAGATCCTGTCGTACCGTTCGGTGTTACTGGTGGTGGCTCATCCGGACGATGAGACCATCGGGGTAGGGGGCCTGCTCGCTCACATACCCAGTCCTATGATCCTGGTGGTTACCGATGGCGCACCGCGCAATCTTGCGGACGCCAACGCGGCCGGCTTCGAGTGCAGGGAAGACTACGCGGCCGCGCGCCGGCTGGAGCTTTTCCGCGCCTTGGGCCTGTGCGGTATTCATCCCGATCAGATTATTTTTTTCAACTTCGTCGATCAGGAGCCCTCGTTCGATCTGGCGGATCTCACCAGGCGAGTTGCGGGCGTGTTGCGCGAACTCCAGCCCGGCGCGATCCTGACGCATCCTTACGAGGGCGGCCATCCCGACCACGACGCGGTAGCCTTCGCCGTGCACACCGCGTGCCGCGCGCTGGCCGGCTCACCCCGCCTGTTCGAATTCACCTCTTACCATGCTCGCGACGGCCGTATGGAAGTGGGACGGTTCCTTCCAGATCAGGACCCGGGTGAAGCTTTTCCGCTGTCTGACTCAGATCGCGAGCGGAAACAGCGCATGGTCGAGTGCTTCGCCACGCAGGCTCACATGCTCCGGAATTTTCCTGTGGATGCCGAGCGCTTCCGAGCCGCCTGCGCCTACGACTTCACGCAGCCGCCGCACTCGGGTACGTTATTCTACGAGAACTTCTCCTGGGGCATCAAGGGCGCGCAATGGCGGGCACTGGCCGGCGAGGCGTTGCAGACGCCGGACGCGATCGCTACGCAATGAGCCTTTCGATCCTAAGCATTGCTTATCCACTGGCGCCTGCCGGGCCGGATGCGGTAGGCGGGGCAGAGCAGATTCTGTCTGTTCTCGACCGGGCGCTGGTCGCAGACGGGCACCGGTCGGTAGTCATTGCTTGTGAGGGGTCTCAGGCAGAAGGCGTTTTGCTTCCCGCGCCACTGCCGACGGGGCATTGGGACGAAGACGCGCGGCGCGCGGTTCACGAGAGATACCGGAGGTTGATCGCGCAGGCACTCGACCGCTGGCGGTTCGATGCGGTCCACATGCATTCCCTGGACTTCCACTGTTACCTGCCCCCACCCGGCGTGCCGGTTCTGGTGACGTTGCATCTGCCCCCCGGCTGGTACCCGGAACAGATTTTTCGGGCTTCGCGTCCCGGTACATGGCTGCAGTGTGTCTCGGCATCGCAGTTACTTTGCTGTCCGCCGGGCGCCGTGATGCCGTCCTTTATCGAAAACGGCGTTCCCGTGGAGCGGTTCCCTGCGGCCGCGCGCAAGCGGAATTTCGCTTTAACCCTTGGCCGCATCTGTCCCGAGAAGGGATTTCATCTTGCGCTTGATGCCGGGACACGGGCAGATGTTCCGGTTGTTCTTGCGGGCGAAACATTCCCTTACCCCGAACACCAGGATTACTTCCGCAATGAGATCTCCCCGCGGCTGGGGGGGCCGGGCCATCGCTTTGTGGGTCCGGTGGCGTTTGCCCGAAAACGGCGCCTCCTGTCCGCCGCCCGCTGTCTGTTGGTGCCGAGTCTTGCTCCGGAGACCAGTTCCCTGGTCGCCATGGAAGCACTGGCTTCGGGTACGCCGGTCATCGCCTTTCCTGCGGGAGCACTCCCGGAGATTGTGGAACACGGCCGGACGGGCTTCCTGGTGCGAGACGTTCGAGAGATGGCGGACGCGATCCGGATGATCGGCAATCTGGATCCGGAAGAGTGCCGTTACGCGGCGCGCACGCGTTTCTCCGCCCGCCGGATGATCGGCGAGTACTTTGATCTGTATCAAAAGCTGGCGCAAACAGCGCACGTGGAGGAGCCCGCGCATTTTGTGCCTTGAACTGCAAGAAATTGACACTCTGGCCGAGATGGAGGCGCTCGAGCCGCAGTGGCGGGAGCTTTGGACCCGTGATCCGCGAGCCACACCGTTTCAGAGCCCGGACTGGTTGATTCCCTGGACGCGCCTGCTCTGGGGAGGCGGGAAACTGCGGGTGCTCGCTTTTCGTGACGGCGGCCGCCTGGTCGCTCTCGCGCCGCTTTTCCAATGGGGCCTGGAGACGATCTGCCTGTCGTTTTTGGGATCGGGAATTACGGACTACCTGGATATCGTGGCCGAACCGGAGTTTGCGCCGCTGGCCGCGCGGCAGCTTCTCGCATCGACTGAACTTTTCGTGGGCTGTGATCTGGTGGATCTTCAGGAACTGCGGTCAGATTCGCCCCTGCTCGCAGAAGGCGGGCCGCCATGGCGAAACACTCCCAGTAACGTCTGTCCGGTGCTGCCGCTCGCTTCAAGCACCGGCGGCCTTCTTGCGGGACTCGATTCCAAATTCCGCACCGATCTCCGCCGCGCCGAAAACCGGCTCCGCCGGGCCGCTTCGATAGAGTTCACTCCCGCGACTCAGGCCAACTACCTCGAACTGCTCGAAGCGCTATTCTGCCTGCACACGGCGCGTTGGGAGCAGCGCAGTAATTCCGGAGTGCTGGCCGCGGATGCGCTGCGCGCCTTCCACCGCGAGTCGGCCTCGCGCTTTCTGGCGGCGGGCATGCTCCGTCTCTACGGTCTGATTGCGGACGGACGTCCCATCGCGATTCAGTACAATTTAGCGGCGAAGGGGCGGGTGTATGCGTATCTTTCCGGTTTCGACCCCGAATGGAGCAGATACAGCCCCGGAGGCGTACTGCTGAAACACAGCATGGAGTGCGCCATCGAAGAGCACGCCGTGGAGTTCGATTTTCTGCGCAACGGCGAATCGTTC
>JAFAWA010000219.1 GCA_019242155.1 Terriglobia bacterium
ACGACTTCTTTGATCTGCTCGAGAAACCACGGATCGATCGCGGTCAGCTCGTTAATCTCAGCCACGGTGTAGCCCTCGGCGAGCGCGAAACGAAGGTAATTCAGGCGGTCCGGCGTGGGCGTGATGAGCTTCTGCGCGATCAAGCTCTTGTCGAACTTCTCGGAGCCGAATGCCTTGCCCGTCTCGAGACTGCGTATGCCCTTCCACAGGGCCTCTTTAAAGGTGCGGCCGATGGCCATCACCTCGCCCACGGATTTCATCTGCGTGCCGAGGGTGGGGTCTGCGCCGGGAAACTTTTCAAACGCCCACTTGGGGATCTTTGCGACTACATAATCGATGGTGGGTTCGAAAGAGGCGGGCGTTTTTTTGGTGATGTCGTTACGAATTTCGTCCAGGCGGTATCCCACCGCAAGCTTGGCAGCGATCTTGGCGATCGGAAATCCGGTGGCTTTTGAGGCTAGCGCCGAACTGCGCGAGACGCGCGGATTCATTTCGATAATGACCATGCGCCCATCGCGCGGATTGATGGCGAACTGCACGTTCGACCCACCCGTATCCACGCCGATTTCACGCAGGCAGCGGAGCGCGCCATCGCGCATCATCTGGTATTCGCGGTCGGTAAGCGTCTGCGCGGGAGCTACGGTTATGGAATCGCCGGTGTGAACGCCCATCGGGTCGAAATTTTCGATCGAGCAGATGATGATGCAGTTGTCGGCTAAGTCGCGCATCACCTCCAGCTCAAACTCTTTCCAACCGAGCACGCTCTCCTCGAGCAGCACTTCATGCACCGGGGAAAGGTCCAGCCCGCGTTCCAGGATATCGGCCAGTTCTTCTTTGTTATAGGCGATGCCTCCGCCCGTGCCGCCTAGGGTGAAACTTGGCCGCAGAATCGCGGGATAGCCGATGCGTTCGGCGAATTCGATTCCGGCGCTGATGGAGGTGACGAGCTGCGAGTGCGGTGTCTCCAGGCCGATTTTGCGCATGGCATCTTTAAAGAGCAGCCGGTCTTCCGCTTTTTTGATGGCGTCGATCTTGGCGCCGATCAGCTCCACGCCGTACCTGTCGAGCACACCGGACTCGGCCAACGCGACCGATAAATTCAGCCCAGTCTGTCCGCCGACAGTCGAGAGCAGCGCGTCCGGGCGCTCGCGGCTGATGATCTCCTCGAGGTACGGTTCCGTGAGCGGCTCGATATACGTCTTAGCGGCAATCTCAGGGTCCGTCATGATGGTTGCCGGGTTGGAGTTCACCAGCACGACTTCATAGCCGTCGCTCTTCAAAGCCTTGGCGGCTTGCGTGCCGGAATAGTCGAACTCGCAGGCCTGGCCGATGACGATTGGACCGGAGCCGATAATCAGGATCCGGTGCAGATCGTTACGCCTGGGCATTAGTTTGCGCGCTCCGCCATTAGTTTTGTGAAGTCGTCGAACAGGTAATGCGAATCGTGCGGCCCGGGCGCTGCTTCAGGATGATACTGAACGCAAAACACCGGGTGGGTGCGGTGGCGGAATCCCTCGAGCGTCTGGTCGTTGAGATTTACGTGTGTGATTTCCACGTCGTTCCAGTTGAGCGAATCCGGATCCACCGCGAAGCCATGATTGTGGGAAGTGATCTCGACGCGCTCGGTTAATTCATTGCGCACCGGATGATTGGCGCCGCGGTGGCCGAACTTCAGCTTGTAGGTCTTGCCGCCGAACGCTAATCCCAAGAGTTGATGGCCCAGGCAAATGCCGAAAATCGGTTTCTTGCCGATCAGCTTGCGAATGTTGGCCACCTCTTCCTGCAAAGGCTCCGGATCTCCCGGCCCATTCGAAAGGAACACTCCATCCGGTTTAAGCGCCAACACGTCTTCCGCGCTGGTCAGGGCCGGAACCACAGTAACGCGGCAGCCGACTTGCACGAGACGGCGCAGAATGTTCTGCTTGATGCCGTAGTCGTAGGCGACGACATGAAACCTTGGCTGGGGCGGCGGCGCGACCAATTCGGATGGAGAGCACGGCTGGACGGGCTTGCTCCACTCGTAGGGCTTAGGAGTAGAAACACGGCTGGCGAGGTCGAGGCCGGTCATCCGCGGAATCCGGCGCGCTGTTTCGACCAGGTTCGCGGGGGCCTGTCCGGTGGCGGAAACAACGCCGCGCATAACGCCGCGGGTACGCAGATGCCGCACCAGGGCGCGCGTGTCGAGATCAGAAATTACGGGGATTCCGTGGCGTTCAAGAAACGCATTGGCATCGGCGTCGGACCGCCAGTTGCTCGCAATGGCGGAGAATTCGCGTACGGCCAGGCCTTCAATGTGAGGCCGCGCGGCTTCATTATCGTCGGAACTGGTTCCGTAATTCCCGATCTGGGGATTGGTGAGGATCACGATCTGGCCGGCATAAGAGGGATCTGTGAATACCTCCTGATAACCGGTGAGCGCGGTATTGAAGACAACCTCGCCGGACCGTTCTATGGGCGCACCAAAACTGCTGCCCTCGAAGACCGTGCCGTCTTCCAGGGCGAGGATAGCAGCTTTCAATTTAGGCGATTCCTCCTGAGGTGGGTCGCCTTATATTCTAGCAGTCGAGGAAGGCCGTCTGATGATGATGCTCTGTGGGCACGTCCGGGGATTGTGAAGCGGAAGGTCGGCTCAGCTCGTTCAAGCAGCGCGCTCGCGGCACTCGGTCAGTTTGCGTTCAAGAAAGCGGCGCTCGGGCGCGGAGCAGCGCTTCTCGAGCGCAGCCCGGAAACAGTTCGCCGCTTCCCCCGGCCTTGCTAACTCGAGTAAGATGTGGCCGCGCACAGCTAAAAGCAGATAGTAGTCTCGAAGCTTGGGATCCTTAGCCAGTGTGTCTACTGCGGCGAGGGCTTGATCGGCTCCGTGAACTTTGCCCAGTGCGACCGCGCGGTTCAACGCCACCACACCCGAAGGGTTCATCGCGAGGAGGTGATCGTAGAACTCGAGAATCATCGGCCAATCTGTGGCGTCCGGATGCGGGGCCCGGGCGTGGGTAGCAGCGATCGCGGCTTCGGCGTGATACGAGGTCACGGTATCGCCACTGATGGATCGATCAAAGTGGTGGAAGCCGATGGCGATCAGCCGTGAGTCCCATCGCGAGCGATCCTGGGAGTCGAGCAGGACCAGGTCACCGGATTCGTCAGTGCGGGCACGGAGGCGCGCGGCGTGAAAGGCCATTAGTGCTACCAGAGCGTGTACCTTGGGTACAGCGATGGACGACGCGGCGATGAGTTGGCCTAAGCGCAAGGCTTCGAGGCAGAGATCGGCACGGATGAGTTCCTCGCCTTCGTGCGCCGCATAGCCCTCGTTAAACATGAAATAGATGACTTCCATGACGGAGTCCAAGCGGTGCTCGAGTTCGGCTCCGCGCGGCATCTCGAGGGTCAGGCGGCGGTCGCGGATCTGGCGCTTGGCCCGGACTAAGCGCTGCGCGATGGCCGCGTCATCCGCCAAAAACGCGCGCGCAATCTCGCGCACACCGAAGCCGCCCACTGTCTTGAGACTCAAAGCGACGGCGGCATCGCGAGGGATTTCGGGGTGACAGCACATGACGATCATGCGCAGCTCGTCGTCACGAAGCTGTTCTTCGAGGTCCGGGTCTTCCTGCGGGGTGAGGGATGAGGAGAGTTCAGCTACTAGCGACTCGGTCTTCTCCTGAGCCAAGTGGCTCCGGCGGAGGGCGTCGATGGCGGCGTTGTGGGCTACACGGAACAACCAGGCCGGAGCGTTCTCAGGCACGCCCGTATACGGCCAAGTCTGTAAGGCACGCAACATGGCCTCTTGCACGACTTCTTCCGCAAGGTCCATGCGCGCGGGGCCGAGCAGCCGGGTGAAGTGGGCCACCATGCGGCCCGCCTGATGGCGGAACAGGTGGTCCAGCAACACTCCGGCGCTCGGCTCGGGACTCATGTTCCGTAGACTTGCCGCACCTCGATCGATCCCCCGTACTCCAATTGCGGATTTTCGAGTGCCAGTTTCACGGCCTCATCGTAGTTGGCCGCCTCGATAGTGTAGTACCCGCCTAACACCTCCTTAGTTTCGCTGTAGGGACCGTCCTTGATGCTGGGTTTGCCGGCCTCCATCCGGATGACGCGGCCAGGCTCTCCTGCCAGGCGGTGGCTATCGCGCGTGAAGGGCTTCTTGGTCCAAGCCATATACTTCTCGGTGGCTTTTTGCATCTCTTCCGGGCTCAGCTTCGCAAACCCGGAGTTATCTCCGTGTAGCAATAACATGAACAGTGCCATCGATTTTCTCTCCTTATCGTACTCTGGTGAACTGCACCGTTTCGGTAGTCTTTTTTTTCCCGTTCTCAAATAGCTCCCAGCTCGCGGTGAAGTGGTTCGAATCTGCAAACTGGTAGCCCGCGTTGTGCATGTGCCCGGCGCCTGGGCTTGCGAGATTGGTGGCGTCGAGGAAGGCGAAGCTTAGTGCGCCGGTCGAAGCGTTGTAAGCGTTGGCCTGCATGCGCGGCTGGTTGCCGAGTGCGCAGTAATGAGTGAGCAGCAGGCGGTTGCCGTCCAGATGGTAGACGGTCTGCATCGGGGGCATGTGCTCGGAAGTTTCCCGCTCGACCAGGGCTGTGCCCCCGGCGATGGATTCGAAGCTCTCGTGCACTTTGCCCATACTCGAATTGGCTTCCCATTCTCCGGTTAGCGTTTTCAACCGGGAAAACGCTGCTTGAGAATCGATTGCGCCGTTCGCGGTCGAACTGGTGGCGTAGGCCGCGACCCAGGCGGCGCCGAGACCGGCGATGATGATCAGTTTCTTTTTCATGTAGTCTCCTTCGCGGAATTGCGTTTCGCAGCCTAATAACGAAGGAGGTTGCGGGAAATCGACAGGAGGGCAGAGAAATTTGTTTGGCGCTGCTGGGCGGAACTGCAGTTGAGGGCGGGCGCTATTCTCGAGGAAAGAATCACGCCCACATCACTAAATCACCGGCGCGAAAAGTGGGCGAGCAGGTGAGACCGACGGGCTTGGCCGGCGCTACTTACTTTCCGCGTCCTTTCGGCCCCTGCGCAATCATGGGAATGGCGATGATCCAGTCTTTGTTTTCCGCGTTTTCTCGCGCGACGGCGTACAGGGTCTTTCGATCCGGCCCGCTGAACGCCACGGTGATGACGCCGCGCGGTGTGGGAATGAGGCCGAGGTTCTTGCCGTCGGGGCCTATGACCTGAATACCGGGATTGGTGGTCACATAAAGGCGGCCGGCAGAATCAAAAGTGCTTCCGTCGCCGCCGAAGCCGCCGCCTTCCAGCTTCGCGAACTCGCGCTGATTCGTAAGTGAGCCGTCCTTCTGTACGTCGAACTCCACCACCGATGGCCCGTTGGTGACGAACACGTGCTTTTCGTCCGCGCTGAGCACAATACCGTTGGTGGTGAGGTTCTGGCCGTAGCGCGTTACGTTGCCCTTAGAGTCGGCATAAAACAGGCCGCCCATGGTGAAGTACACTCCGCCTTTGCTATCGGCCGTCAGATCGTTAATGACGCCGCCGATGCAATCCATGGGATCGCCGTTATAGTGGCTAGCGAGCACTTTGCGTTGCGGCGAAAGCTGCTCGACGGACGGATTCAAGCCGCGATTGACAAGGAAGATCGCGCCTTTGGCGTTCATCGCGACCGAGCCGCCCGTATTGGTCCCGGTGAACGCCACAGAAGTTTTGCCGTCCTTGTCCAACTTGATCACATCGCTCTTGTCGTTCTGCGCGATCAGCAGGCCGCCATCTTTGGTACCGATGATGCCATCGGCGTTGTTGCCGTCAACCTGCCAGACCTCTTTCCATTGCTGTCCGCCCGCGATTACGCCGGGGATCTCGGTCACCTTGTATTCTCTTGGTCCGGGGCCAGCAGCCGCGGGCCCGCGTCCTCCGCCTCGTCCTCCTCGTCCGGCAGGTGCCGGCGGGGGCGTTTTACAGGCCTTCAACACGTCCGGTTCCCGTTCGTCGGCCGGCGCCTGCACCCCGGGCCCTTGCTTTAACCCTGTGGGCGGCACGATCTGTGAAAACGCGGCGCTTGCGCCCCCTATGCCTATCACGAACACCAATAGCCGTGTGGATCTCATAAAATCTCCTGTTTCCGCGTCTCAGGATAGCAAGCCGGGGCTTCCACTGTAAGCTCGAACCGCCCCCTGGCCGCGAGCTAGCGCCTTAGCGCAGACCTTTGAATGCATAACGGTAATACCGCTGACCGTTGTTGACCTCACCCAAAAACAGGTTGCCCTTGGAATCGATCGCGAAGCTGTGGATATGAAAAAACTCGCGGGCGTTGTGCCCTGCATGCCCGCCGATAGAGCCCACCATCTCCAACGTCTGCCGGTTGAATACCCGCACCGTCTTGTTCGAGCCATCCACCACGTATAGGAACTTTTGCTCTTTATCGGGCGAAACCGCAAACGCATGGACCGTCCCTTCGGCCTGAAGCGTTTGCCGCGCGACAAATACTTCTTTGACGAATGTTCCATCCACACGGAACACCTGCAGCCGGTTGTTGGAGCGGTCGGCCACATAGACCAGGTCGTCGTTGGTTACCAGCACCGCATGCACCGGGTTGTTGAAACCCTGAGGCGGTGGCCCCTGAACCAACTGCGGGCGCGATGCGAATTTGATGGCGTCATCCGGCCGCTTCCCATAAGCTCCCCAGTGCCGCTTGTATGCTCCCGTATCGGCATCAAAGACGATGACGCGGTGATTGAAGTATCCATCCGCTACGAATAGCTCGTTCGTCTTCCGGTACACGAACAGGCCCGCGGGCCCGCCCAGATTTTCAGTATCATTGCTGCCCCGGTTCTTCCCGGCGTGGCCGATTTGCAGGAGGAATTTTCCCTTGCTCGTAAACTTCAGGATCTGGTTGTCCTGCTGCGAACTCCCACTCAGCCAGACGTTGTCTTTGTCGTCGACGAAGATTCCGTGCTCGGAAGAAAACCACTCGTAGCCTGGCGCAGGCGCGCCCCAGGCCTGCACGAATTTGCCGCTCTTGTCGAACTCGAGCACCGAGGGCGCCGGGATGCAGCACTCGGCTTGCGGTGGCACAAGGGAGGCGGCCTTCTCGCCGTCGGGAATCGTGGCCGGGCGGTGAAAAACCCAAACATTATCGTGCGAATCCACGGCCAGCCCACCGACCTGTCCGGTCACCCACTTGTTCGGCAACGCTTCAAACCAAAGCGGGTCGGGTTCGAACCAGGGAACCTGTGCGATAGCAACCGCCGTGAGAAGAAGAGGTGCGCAGCCTGCCCAAAGCATTCTCATAAAGGTCTCCTTTGGAAGTCTGGCGCATTCTATCAGAGACTTCAGACGGGGGCTTGCGCCGACAGCGCCGACTGTCGCAGCGACGTAGAAATGTCCGGTTAGCGCGAAATAGAAATGTCCTCTTGACAGACTTGAAGCAGGATGGGAGAGGACAAACTGGAAATGGATCGAAGCCAGCGGGACCGATTGAAGGTTCTGCATGAAGTGCGTCAGGGAAA
>JAFAWA010000234.1 GCA_019242155.1 Terriglobia bacterium
GTAACTACAGCGGACACCTTAAGCCAGGACACTATCAACTTAATCCGGTAAACCGCCGATGACTCCTCAGGAAGAGATAGCGCCCCTCGGCGACGTTCCGGTCGAGATCGAGGTAGAACTCGACAGGCGGATGATGAACACGCGCGAGGTGCTCGAGTTGGCCGAAGGCAGCCTGATAGGTACCTCGCGGTCAGCTGGAGAAAACATCGATATCTACATCGGCGGCGTGCTTTGCGGCTCCGGTGAGATCGTAGTTATCGAAAATACGCTGGGGGTGCGGATCACCGACTTCCGAGAATTTTGAAGGGCGGTGTTATGGAAGCAATCAATCAGTTGGCGGCGGTCCTGACCGTGCTAAGCGCTGTGGCAGCGTTGGCATGGTGGGCGCGCCGCCGCCGCGGTTTTGCCCTCCCCGGGTTACCACTGCGAAAAACAGGGAAATACCTCCAACCTATTGAGCGCCTGCCCCTGGGGCCGCATCAGACACTTCACCTTATTAAGCTGGGGGAAAAGGCATTACTGATAGCCTCATCGGGCTCGAGCAGCGCGATTCTCGACAGTGTAGATTGGCGGACTCTCACCAATCGTGGAGACATCGTCGAATGATACCGCGCCGCCTTTTACTATCTCTGTTGCTCGCCCTTCCGATGATGGCGGCACCTGCGCCATCCTCTTCGCTCTTGGGCATTTCCGCGGGGAATGCAGGTCTGAGCGTACCGATGCAGATCGTCATCCTGCTCACGCTGATGACGCTGCTGCCGGCAGCGGTGATGTCGATCACTCCGTTCCTCCGGATCATTATCGTCTTACACTTCCTTCGCCAGGCTCTGGGTACTCAGTCCATACCCTCCAACCAGGTACTCATCGGGCTCGCTTTATTCTTGACCATCGTCATTATTCAGCCGGTGGCTGTGGATATGTACCACCAAGGGTGGGAGCCGATGGAAGCGGGCAAGCTATCCGCGCAGCAGGCTTTCGAACAGGGGACCAAGCCGTTACACAATTTTCTGTTGCGTTTTGCTCACGAGAAGGACATACGGCTATTCCTGGAAATTGGACACCTGCCGGCCCCTCATAATCCCTCCGAGCTGGATCTGAAAGTTCTCATCCCGGCGTACATACTCTCGGAGTTGAAAGCCGGCTTTCAGATCGGCGCGGTGTTGTATTTTCCCTTCCTGGTAATTGACCTGGTGGTGGCCTCGGCGACGCTATCCATCGGGATGATGCAACTGCCGCCCGCCATGGTTTCCGCGCCATTCAAAATCCTTCTTTTCGTCATGGTAGATGGCTGGAACCTGATTGTCGGCTCTTTGATGAAGAGTTTCTACCAGATATGACACCTGACACTGTAGTGGATATTGTTCGGCACACTCTGATCGTGAGCTTCTGGCTGGCAGCGCCGCTGCTCGCCATCGCTTTTGCCGCCGGGGTCGCGATCAGTCTGGTGCAGATTGCGACCTCAATGCAGGATACGGCTTTCAGCACGATTCCGCGCCTGGTGGCGTTCCTGGTGGGATTACTGCTGTTTTTGCCGTGGATGCTGCAACGCAGCATGGCTTACACCACCAGCATATTCGAGAACCTCGGCCGATATGCCCGCTAGTTTTACACTCCCGTTCGGGACTCTTTACGCGTTCTTATTAGTTCTCGCACGCGTAGGAGGCGCCTTCGTATTCGTGCCGCTGCCGGGTGCAGCCGGGACGCCCGGTGTGGCCCGTACCACGCTGGCTGTGGGATTTACGCTGGCTCTGGCGTCGCGGTGGCCGGCCGTGGATTCCACGTCGATTACGGCGGGCCGTCTGATCGGTTGGGTCCTGGCGGAGGCGGCGGTAGGGCTCGCCATCGGTGTGGCGATCTCCATCATTGTCGAGACGTTCCAGGTTGCGGCACAGATTCTCGGGTTGCAGGCGGGCTATAGCTACGCCTCCACAGTTGATCCCAACACCCAGGCGGATTCTGGAATTCTTCTGGTCATCGCGCAACTTACGGCAGGACTTCTATTCTTCGCCACGGGACTCGATCGAGACACCATTCGCCTGTTTGCGGAAAGCCTCGACCGGATTCCTCCCGGAACCTACGCTTTTGGCATTTCCACGGCGGAACTGCTGATACACCTGATGTCCAACCTCTTCTCCATCGGTCTGCGCCTGGCGCTTCCGGTGGTGGCGCTCCTCGTCATGGTGGACTTCTGCTTGGCGCTGCTCGGAAGAGTGAACTCCCAACTCCAGTTATTGAGTCTCGCTTTTCCGGCAAAGATGCTGGTCGCTTTAATGGTGCTCAGTTGGGTCGTGCGCCTTTTCCCGCGCATCAGTCACGAAATCGGAGGCCTGGCCTTAGGGGCTGCGCATCAGGCGCTGGGATTATGACAAACCATGGCGGACCAATCCGGAAAAACCGAAGAACCTACACAACATCGGCTGCAAAAGGCTCGCAAAGAAGGCCAGTTCGCTTCGGCGAAGGAATTTGTATCGGCCTTACAGTTCGTGGTCGTTCTTGCATTGCTCGGAGCCGGTGGAGCGCGCTGGTTCTTCAGCTTCGGGCAAACGATGCGCAATCTGTTCGCGTTGGCTTTCCGCGGCGAGATCTCGGCACAGCTTCTTTCCAGTGTGGCGTGGCAGCTATTCTGGGCCCACGGTCTGCCGCTAGTCCTCGCGGGTGTGGCGATACTCGCCGTAACTCTGGGAATCCGCCTGCTCACCACCGGCTTTGGATTCAGCCTGAACAAATTGATGCCCGACCTGAAACGGTTGGACCCGCTTGCCAAGATTCGCCAACTGCCCCGGCAAAATCTAACCACGTTGGGCGAGTCCTTGTTCCTGCTACCGCTATTTTTGGCCGCAGCCTCTGGGATTGCGCGCGACCGTCTGGATACTTTTCTGGTTCTGCCGCTGACCACGGTTTCGAGCGGGGCTCACGTTTTGGGCGCCTCACTAATGGATCTGCTCTGGAAGGCTGCGTTCGTGTTTCTAGCCTTCGGCGCGGTGGACCTTTTCCGGCAGATGCGGCGTTTCCGGCAGGACTTGCGAATGTCCAAGCAGGAGATTCGCGAAGAGGCAAAGGACGTCGAGGGCAATCCGCAGATGAAGGCCCGCATCCGGCGTATCACCCGGGATCGGCTGCGGCGCCAAATGATGAAGGAAGTGCCCAAAGCAACCGCTGTGATCGTGAACCCGACGCACTTCGCGGTCGCGGTGCGGTACCAGATGGACACCATGACGGCGCCCCTGGTTATCGCCAAAGGAAAGAACTATTTGGCGCTCCGCATTCGCCAGAAAGCCGTCGAGCACGAAATCCCCATCATCGAAAATCCTCCTCTGGCCCGAGCGCTTTACAAGTCAGTGGATGTGGGCCAGGAGATTCCACCGCATCTGTATCGTGCCGTCGCCGAGATATTGGCGTACATCTTCAAGCTAATGAACGGAAAGTTACCCGGTTAAGATATGAGCCCGTCTAAAGCACTTCCAGCAGCGAAATGGTGGGATCGTCTCCCGCTCTCCACCCTGGGCGAATTGGCCGTACCGCTCGCGGTGCTGGCGATCGTGATCGCCCTCATCACACCTCTGCCGGCTTTCGTTCTGGACCTGCTGATCGTTACGGATATCTTGCTCTCCGTGACCGTATTGATGGTTTCGCTGTACCTCGTGCGGCCGGTTGAATTCACGTCATTTCCCACAACTTTGCTGCTTCTAACGCTTTTCCGTCTCGCCCTGAACATCTCGTCGTCCCGGCTGATCCTAATTAACGGGAATACAGGCACGTCGGCGGCAGGCGAGGTGATAGGGGCTTTCGGCAGCTTCGTCGTCGGCGGCAATTACATTATCGGCGCCGTAATCTTCCTGGTACTGATCGCGATTCAGTACATCGTTATCAACCATGGCGCCGTTCGAATTTCTGAAGTCACCGCGCGATTCACTTTAGACGCGCTGCCGGGCAAACAGATGTCGATCGATTCGGACCTGAGTTCCGGGCTGATCGATGAAGCGGAAGCCAAGCGCCGGCGCAAGATGTTGTCTACGGAAGCGGAGTTCTATGGCGCTATGGACGGCGCTTCCAGATTCACGCAGCGCGATGCCATGGCCAGCATCATGATTACCGCCATCAACATCGTGGCGGGTTTTCTGATCGGGGTCCTGCAGCACGGGATGGATTTGGGTCGTGCGATCGAAACGTACACAGTGCTCACCATCGGCGACGGGCTGGTCACTGTAATTCCGGCGCTGATGATTTCCGTCTCGGGCGGCATGATTGTCACTCGCGCCAGTTCCGATGCCCGGCTAGGAGTCGAGTTTCGCAAGCAGATCTTCAGCCATCCCGAGCCGCTAATGTTGGCGGCGGGTGTCCTCCTGGCGTTCGCCGCGCTTCCGTCTATGCCCAAATTACCGTTTCTCTTAATTGGGGGCGGCATCGGAGGCTGGGCGTGGACGATGCGGAAGAAGCAGCGGACCCAAGAAGCAGCTGCTCCAGCGTCCGGATCTAAAGCAGCGCCGCCCAAGGAGAACCTGGAAGCGCTGCTGCGGGTTGAGCCGCTCGCCATCGAGGTCGGCCTGGGATTAGTGAATTTGGTCGAGGGCGCCCAGGACTCACCCTTGCTGAGGCGAATCGCCGCCATCCGGCGGCAACTGGCGACCGATCTCGGATACCTGCTTCCGGCCGTGCGCGTCACCGACAATCTGTCGCTCAAAAGCCGCGAGTACATCATTCTTCTAAAGGGTGTCGAGATCTCGCGGTACGAACTGCCCCAAGGCTGCGAACTCGCGATTCCCACCGGGCGTGCAGGCAACGCTATAGCGGGACAGCCGACTCGAGAACCGGCGTTCGGAATGACGGCGCTCTGGATCCCGGCAGAACAAACCGAACAGGCTCATCAGGCCGGGTACACTGTCGTGGACGCGGTCAGCGTTTTGGGAACGCATCTGGCAGAACTGATCCGCCGGCATGCTTACGAACTGTTCTCGCGGCAAGATACTAAGAAACTTCTCGATCGCGTGAGTGTTGAAAACGCGAAGGTGGTCGAGGACCTCGTACCGAAACTATTGCCCGTAGCCACCGTACAAAAGGTGCTGCAGAACCTGCTGCGCGAACGAGTCTCTATACGGGATGCCGTCTCCATCTTGGAAGCGCTGGGTGAGGCGGCCAACATTACGCGCAACCCCGTCCTGTTGACCGAGTATGTGCGCCAGGCAGTTCGCCGCACCATTGTCAAACCGTACCTGAGCCGCTCCGGGGAGCTCACGGCTTGGTTTATGGACCAATCGCTGGAACAAACTGTGGAAGGCGCAGTGGAACATGGCGAACAGAACAGCCATCTCAATCTGGCCCCGCAAGCTGTCAGGGACATTCTGAACCGAGTGGCGAATCGAATCACGACGCGCGAAACACCGGTTGTGGTGATCACGTGTTCCGGCGCCCGGTATTTCCTGAGGCAAATCGTCGAACAGAACATGCCTAATGTATTCTTCCTGGCCCACAGTGAAGTACCTCCCGGGCAGAAAGTGCAGTCTCTGGGCTCCGTTCAGTAAAAGGTCTACAGCCGCGGCCTGGATCCGCCGATAGATAACCAGGCCCCGAAAGGCCGTCAGACCAATGAGGATCAAGTCCTACTTTTCGCGAACGATTGAAGAAGCCATCTCCAAGGCTCGTCAGGAATTGGGACCAGACGCGATGTTGGTTAACAGTCGCAAGGCAGCGCCTGAAGCGCGTCACTTGGGCGAGTATGAAGTGGTTTTTGGCGAGCCTGCAATCACTTCCGTGCCGGATGCCCCGGCGCGCGCCATTAGTGAGCCGCCGGCCTCTTCAGTCTCCGGCGATCGCATAGCAGCCGAAGTTGCCGCTCTAAAAAGGCAATTGGAGAGCATGCGGCGAACCCTGACTAAGTCCGTCTTTGCTCCATCGCAATGGCCGGCGGCTTCGCCGATAGTCTCAGAGACTTACTCCCTATTGACTGCGAACGGGGTGGCCGCAGACCTGGCACAGCAGATCGTCCAATATGCCGCCTCGCGCACCGGCTCGGCCGGAAACGGATCGCACAGCCAATCGTTACCTGGCGAAAAACTTTGGCGTGATGCCGTCGCCGAGGAGATCCGCTCCCGGGTCTCCGTGGAACCGATATTGGGAGTCTCGCCGGCGGCCGGAGCGGTGGACAACCGTACTCGCATCGTTGCCCTGATCGGTCCTCCTGGAGCGGGCAAGACGACCACGCTTGTCAAATTGGCGGTGAATCACGGGCTGGCAAGCCGCAGACCGGTCCTGCTTCTCTCTATGGACACGTATAGGGTTGCCGCTGCCGAACAGCTTCGATCTTATGCCGCCATCCTCGGTGTCGGCTTTCAGGTGGTCGAAACTCTTTCTGCGTTGGTGCAGACGCTCGAAGAGAACCGCGGCAAAGAGCTGATTCTGATCGACACACCGGGCCTCGGCTTCAAAGACCTGGATGCTCATACCGATCTGGCCCGTTTTCTGTCGACGCGCGGTGATATTGACCGGCATCTGGTGCTGTCCTCATCCATGAAATCTGCCGATCTTTCTCGCGTTGCCGATTCTTACGAGATCTTCCGTCCGCAGCGGCTGTTATTCACGAGGCTCGATGAGACCTCCTCTTTGGGACCCGTGTTCAGTGAAGCGGTGAGGACAGAGAAACCGTTGTCGTTTTTTACAACCGGCCAGAGAATTCCCGAGGATCTCGAACCGGCAACCCAGGATCGGCTGATGGAAGCGATTCTCGGGGAAGAGTCAGAAGAAGCGCTCGCGGCAGCATAGCGCTAACGAGAAGAGACCTATGTATTCCTATGCGGCATCGGGCATGATTAGTGAAGAGGAACGGGAACAGTTGATTCTCGAGCACCTCCCGCAAGTGCGCCTAATTGCCCGACGAATTCAAGAACGTCTACCCAAAAACATCAGTCTCGATGATCTAGTGTCTACGGGCACTCTGGGACTGATCTCCGCTATAGATAATTTTGACCCTGCTCACAACGTCAAGCTCAAAACGTACGCCGAGTACAAAATACGCGGCGCCATTCTGGACAGTCTCCGAGGTTTGGACTGGGCGCCCCGCCAGAAACGCCGCAAAACGAAACAGATCGAAGCGGCTATTCTGCAGGCCGAGCAACGCCTACAAAGAACCCCGACAGAAGAAGAGATCGCTACGGAATTATCTGTTTCACTCGACGAGTATCACGAATGGCTGGTTGAGATTCGGGGTCTGAATATCGCGAGCGTGGAACTGGGGGGAACGGAGCAAGGGCGCGATCTACTGCATTACATTCCGGACGCGGAAGAGCATCTCCCGTCCGCGATCCTAGAAAAGTCCGAGTTGGAGCGTTTGCTCGCGGAATCGATCGACACAATACCAGAAATCGAGCGCACGATTCTCAGCCTTTATTA
>JAFAWA010000512.1 GCA_019242155.1 Terriglobia bacterium
AAAAACGGGCCTTTGAAATTGATGTTGAAGGACCGGTCAAAGCCGCCTTCATCCCACTTTTCGAGAGGCCGCAGATCGGCAATGCCGGCGTTGACGATAAGGATGTCCAGTTTTCCGAACGCCTTGCCGATAGCTCCGGCGAGCTCGGCCTGCGCCGCCACGCTACCGGCGTCTGAGGCAATGAACAAAGCCCCGCTGTCTAACTCTTTACGGGCACTTTCGAGGCTGGCAGTATTTGGGCCGGTTATCGCAACCCGGGCGCCTTCGCCCAGGAACTGTTTCGCGGTTTCCAATCCGATCCCACTGCCTCCTCCTGTAATCAAGGCACGTTTGTTCTTTAGGCGGTCCATTCAATTCTCCTGAGTTTCAAACGGCTCCGACTTGTGGAAGGCAATGTAATACGTAACACCGGAATTTCGCGCCCGTGCCGATCAATTCTCTTTCAATATTGTTTCCCATGATTCGTCTCCTTCAGATCTCGTTTGCAATTTCCGCTTCGACTCATATTTTCCCCTCTGGAAGGTTCTGGTTTTCGATCGCAACCACGAGCTTTCCGCGGCTCTTGCGATGCAGTTTTCCGGTGTAAATTTCGGGCGCTTGAGACAGTGGAACTACAGTATCGACCACTGTTCGCAACCGTCCGTCGTCCAATAGCGCGGCCACCTCGGCGAACTGCTTCTGGTTCGGCTCAACGATGAAAAATGCGTTTTTCACGCGCGCATCCGCCGAATCTTCGACAGTCGAAACAACGGTTACGAGCCGTCCACCCGGCCCAAGAACGCCCCAGGACCGCTCCAGCGTATCCGCGCCTACGGTATCGAACACCACATCCAGTCCGTTGACGCAGTCTTCAAATCGAGAAGCGGCGTAGTCGATCACCTGTTCTGCTCCCAGGGACAATACAAAGTCGCGGTTTCGAGCGGATGCAGTCGCGATCACGCGCGCGCCGTGCAGACGCGCAAGCTGGACAGCAAACACTCCAACACCGCCGGCCGCGCCGTGTACCAGAACGCGTTCTCCACTCCTTAGCCGTGCGCGATCGAACAGACCTTGCCAGGCGGTAAGCGCGCTGATGGGCACTGAGGCCGCCTCGTAATGTGTGAGACGGCTGGGTTTCTGGTAGACCGCAAAGAACGGCGCAAGGCAATATTCGGCCAGGTCTCCATCGCTGTACCAGTCGTTCATACCGTATACTTCACGGCCGATTTCTAAACGGCCGATATCCTCGCCGACATCTTCGATCGTGCCGGAGAATTCGTGCGCAGGGATCGCCCCGATCCGGCTTTCACCGTCTTTGCCGTGAGTGGTCGGATACCAGGACAGCTCGGTCGATATGACCCCCGCGGCACATACCCGGATCAGAAGTTCCCCTGTGCCGGGCCGCGGCACGGGAGCGGTGCCCTCGATCAGGGACGGCGGTGAAGGCGGTGTCGTGAGATGTAGAGCTTTCATGGTTCACCTCGGCGTTGCGGCCCGGCGGCGGCGCCCGCTCATCAGGTAGAGATCGGCGCGCGCTTCCAGCAGCGGATCGTCGGAGGGGTCGATTCCATCCACCCGGGGGATAGGATCGAAAATGATATGGCGCTGCTCTTCATCGTTATTCGGCAACACGCTCCTAAGCTCGAGGGCGCCGAGTGCAATCTCGGGGCGACTCGCGGGCCAGTGAATCGTAGAGTCATTCACGATATCTTCCTTCCCCGCAAGTTGGACCAGGATGCTCATTTTTGCCGGACCCTTCCCGAGCCTTGCGCCGATCTCGTCGAACAGGTAATTCGGCGCCGCCTTCGCAGCAGATGAGGAATCGAGATATTCGCTCTGCCCGTCGGGACGAATGCAATACCGTCCATACCGGCCGACTCCATCGCTATTTGTGAATCTGTATGCATTGACGGCGAAGAACGGAAGGGTCGTGAAGCTTGCTGGCATCGGCTTCGGAGCCTGAACGAACTCGAGCGCGGCGGGATGTGCGGCTAGAAATCTGTCGAGAGGCGATGGTTTGGCCACACCCGGGCCGCTCGCGTAAATGGCCCGCAGAAACTCCACGAATTCCTCGGCAGTCCGCGCGGGGAATCCGTTAAGCGAATGCGCAATGATGTCGGTATGCACATGGTCGGCGAGGTGGAAGCGCATCGCCATTCCCCGCGGGCTCGCCTCGGGGTCGTCGTCTGCGACGGACGGGATGCCTGCGAAATCGGAAAAGCGGACCGTGACTGGCGTCGAACTTCGCGTAAAATGAGGCGCGCGCGTGATGGACGCGGCCTCCGGCGAGGGAGTGAAGACTCCCGCGATAAGAATCCCTTTGGCGTGTGCCGGACGAAAGCCGGGCTGCGGTCCGTTGAGCGCGTCGAATGCTTCGAGCGCTCGTTCCGAAAGAGTAGTTGGGGCGTTCAATGTAGTAGCTGATTCCATACCCTCACTATGCGGGATTTCGCAGCCCCAATCATCACGAGTTCGGGGTTTTTTCAGCTACCTTATTCGGTGTTTGGACGAATACCCAATATGAGGTAGACGGGAAGTCGCCTCAACTCCCCGGCTGCGGGGCTAGAGTCTACAAATGTATGATGCCGCGCCGGACTGCGATGGCGACCGCTCCGTACGGTCACTCGCCCCCAGCTTCCCCATGATGTGTTCGAGATGTACCTTGACGGTCTCTTCGGAAATGAACAGCAGTTCCCCGATATCCCGATTTCTGTTGCCGCCGGACAAGCAGGCGAAGCACTTCGACCTCGCGTTCGCTGAGCGTTTCGTCGCCGAGATGTTCCGCCAGTCCCGCGGCTATCGCGGGGGGGCACGCACCTCCAGCGCCCGAAAGCGCTTGATGC
Source organism: Terriglobia bacterium (assembly GCA_019242155.1). GTDB lineage: Bacteria > Acidobacteriota > Terriglobia > Bryobacterales > Bryobacteraceae > PSRJ01. Next base: position 2,823 of record JAFAWA010000512.1, read on the forward strand.
CCTCCTTCCCTGTCGATGCGGTTCCCACCATGCTCATGTCGGACTGGCTGTCGATGACTACCGTGATGCCTTCACGAATCAGAGGGTGATCGTCGATGCTAAGAACCTTGATGGTGGCCGGCCGCTTCGCGGCTTCTTTGGCGATTGCCGGCGAGGATGAGCTCGACATAAAGGGCTGCCAGACTTTTGGGATCGTCTAGATAATAGATGTCTATTTTAACGCGCGGAAGATACCGTTGGAGAAGCCGCACTGTGCCGTCGGCCCGGCTCAAGTCCGTGATCCCGGCGCCCCTTCATGAGCGAGCCGTCCGAGTACGAGTGGGGGTGCCTGCTCCGAGGAGAATGTTGCGAAGCAGGCGTTTTCGAATCGTTTTAAACACATCCGGCGACAGACTTTGCTCCGGCGTGCGCTTCCGCCCACGACAATACATCGTCGGCCACTTCTTCCCAGCCAGGCTGGCCGAGCGTGAAGTGCGTACGTTCCGGGTACTCTTTGTAGTCAGTAATCGCCGTCGAATGCTTATAAAGCTTATAGTTGGCCTTTACTACCGCCGAAGGCGACACATGATCCTTACCGCCCGCGACAAGAAGTAGTGGCGCGCGTGTGTCGTTGTGAAAGTTGACTGCTGTCGCAGCTTCAGGATTGAAGTTCGCGAATGCAGCCTGAAACAGCACATGATCCGGCCTGGAACCGCATAGCGGTTGTACGCTGCGAGTGACTCCTCCTCAGTCATATCGTTGGTAAAAGCATAGTGGAACTGCTCCGGCGTGAGCGGGACAGCGCGATGATTGTTTGCGGGATTAATCAGCGCTGGAAGCGAAACTTTGATGGTTGAGAAGGGAAGAAACAAGATCCCCTTCACCGGTGCGGGCGCGATAGCTACACCCGCCGACCCGAGGCCGCGATCGAGCAGGATTTCGGTGATTAAGCCGCCAAACGAATGACCGATGATAATGGGGGGATTGTCGAACTCTCTAATGATGCCCTCATAATGGTCGACGACCTCCGTAACGCCCACCGTCGCGATGGAAGACGGGTCTCGCCTCAGGGCTTCAACGCCGACGTCCATTCCGGGCCAGCCCTTTGCGACGACGTTGTAGCCACGTGCGGTATAACGGTCAATCCAGTGCTCCCAGCTCAGGGGAGTCATCCAGAGTCCGTGAATGAGAACGATAGTTTCTTTGTCTTGGCTCACAGTTGGTTCACCTTGCTTTCAGCTCAGTCGCCGTCGTGTCACCGGCGGCGCTGCTTGAATTGTCAGATCAGGTGCTATACACGCGAAACCCTGGAACAGGGAATAAATGCCTACCACGATCGTGTGACAGAGCCGTATTGAGAACGCACACGGAACCAGTGAGACCGTGGGACAAGCTTCAGTTTCCGGGCTCGATTTGGAGTTCCTTACCGGACGCGAGCACTATTTTGATGACGCGGATAACATTGACCCCGCTCTGAGCACGATAGCCAGTGATCGTAATTGGTGTGCCGGCTTCGAGTGAATTCGCCTTCCATCCCTTTAATGCAAGCCGGAGATTGCTGGTTAATTCGCCTTCCCACTTCTGAACCCGGCCGTGGCCGTCATCCACATCGAACTCCACAACGCTATGCGGATTTACAAAATGAAATTCCGTAACTGTCGCCTTGAACGTCACGGTAGAGTTTGAGTCGAACGCCGCCCATCCGTGATGTCCAAATGCCGAAATCGGCGCCAGAAAAAGTCCAATGATTGTGACAAGGGCCAAAAACTTGTGTTTCATTTGTTCTCCAGTTCTGCCGCTATTTGGACGGGCCGTCATCCACCCACCGGTCGAGATCGCGAACGTACCGTCGCCCGTTAAAGGTGTAAGAGGGAACGGTCACTACCATGTACGCCTTGGCTAGCAGAGGCGTTCCATCCGCAGTCTTTTCCTCCGGGGCCGTCGCGATTACCCAGACATCGAAATTGTTCTGGGGACTTTGGGTCGCCGGCGTAAACAAACCCGACGGGCTGATATTACCAACGATGTCCGAACTGCTGCCCTCCTTCGCATAGAACACCTGCAGAGACCAAGTGACATCTACCGGTCCGAGTTCCACATCGTCCGCGGTGTGTGGCTTACCGTCGGCGCCGCGTTGATAGCCTGTGACCTCGAATTGCTCATAGCCCTTAGAACGCTGTGCGTCCCCGAACGCCGCGAGCGCGGATTCCGGCTGTAATTTAATGTAATCGACGCGGTCGTAAACCGCTAGCGCGTTACGCAACACCCGGTCGCCTAGGACAAGCTCGCGCAGGCCGGACGCGGCATCTGCGGCCACATCGACTTCCGCTACCAGATCATTCGTACTGCTCGAAATGATGCGGCGGACAGTTATGCCAGACCCTAAACCGACGTCCGCAGGCTTAACTTGCGAAGGCATCTGGTCCCCTACCAGCCGAATGCGATTGGCCTGCGTCCCTGTTTTCAGAGACGAGGGACTGAGCCCCAGCAGCGTCGGTCCCGAGTTGGCTCGCTGCAACTGAACGTCGAACCCAAATTCCTGGTACTGACCCCAGAACCATCGCCCCTCGGCTTTCGATTGGTCAGGGGAGATCCACAGCGTCTCGCGCATCTCATTCTGGAAGTCGTCCGGCGCGGAAGTCACCGGGGTGCTGCCCTTCGAGCGCCCTCTCCATGCATATCCGCCATACACTACGCTCGTGCCCGAACGTTTGACTATCGAACCATCTCTCATCGATCGGAGAGTCACGTGTGTGGTGAATTCATCTGCGCCGGAGCCAGGCCCCACTTCCATCTCTCCGTAGTATTTACCGTAGCCGCGAATCGTGGCAGTTATAAGCCATCGGCCAACCAGTTGTGGGGTGCGCTCCCCAGCAGTCCACGCGGTCCACTCGGGACTCTCGAGCGGAGCGGTCTTGATCAGAAAACTCATGACCTGATCATTCACGGGCACTTTGTACTGGGAACTGTGTAAGCTCGCCAGTTGCTTCCAATCAACGGGGGAACGGCGCCAAGCCAACACGTGGCCCAGCGAGTGGCACTTTTCGCACGCCCTATGCAAACCCTCGTTAGGAATGTCGATTTCCTCGTGAATCCGGCGCTCCGCCTCGTATAACACGGGTTTGGCTTCGTTTGGAGTGAGTCCGTGCGAGTCACTGAGATACTTGAGAATAGCGCGTGCCTCCACCGGAGTAAGCTGCAACCCGTTCCGCAAGATCATTCTCTTAAGCACACCCTGCCAACCTTCCGGCGTGGTCCGCTCCCACGAAACATACTCCATATTTCCGCCGGGGTCGCGGTTGTGGCACGAGCCGCATTTTGCGATGACCAGCGCGTCGGTAACAGCAATGCCCGTGTCAGATGCAGCCGCAACCTTGGTCGCGCGGAACCGGGACGCCATTGACAGCCCAAGCACGAGAAAACACGTGACACATCCAAGCCCGCGGGCGACTGAGGCAAAAGTTAATCTCATGATCTGCTTCCCTCGTCGGATAATTGGGAACACTAAGAAGTATGCTGGACGGCGAAGTCAAACGCCACCGCGTTCGTGGCGGTCGTTATCGGCTATAATAACAGAGTCTAACTTACGGTTCTGTAGGGACGCCGGATCAGTCGCTACAGCCCGCATATACGCTCCATAAGTGACCTCGGCACCGGAGATTTAAGTGACAACAGTTTTAGTTCGTGGCGGAGGCATTGCCGCCTCCTGTTGTGCCCACTTACTCCGGCAGGCGGGTTTGCCCGTAGCTGTGCAAGCGGCTAACCGGCCAAGGTTGCCGGCCATAATGCTAACCGCGACCACTCAATATCTGCTTCAGGATGTTTTCGAGGCGAGCGACCTCTTCAAAGGCCTGCATCGAATTCGCCGTCGCGCCGTGGCGTGGGGCGAGAAAACTAACCCTGTAGTGGTACCGCACTCTGCGCTGGTTATTTCGGAACAGATGGTGCTGGATCGCATTAACTTGGAAGCAGCGCCAGGTGACTGGGAACCGGCCGATCCGGCTGAGTGGACGATCATTGCTGCCAGGGAACCGACACAGTTCTCGGAGCATAACTTCGGTGCCCGAACGGCCAGCGCCACGCAAGTCACGATTAGGGACGAGGCGGCTTCGGATGCATGTTGGATCGAGTCGCAGCCGGAGGGCTGGCTGTTTCTTTTGCCCATCGGTCCGTTGGAAGGCTGGCTGCTCTCCGTTGGAGCCCCTGTAGAGTCTATGCTGGCCGCGAGCCGTTTCATTGGCGGCAACATCGCTGAAATCCAACAGGGAAGCTCTCGTTTTTCCTCGCATCCGCGAATTGCAGAACCTCTGGCTGGCCCTGGGTGGATTGCTTGTGGGACCGCCGCGCTTGGTTTCGATCCACTGTGCGGGGACGGCGCAGGGCACGCTACACGGGAAGCTATTCTCGCTGCGGCGATGATTCGGGCTGCAAACAAAGGTGCCGACACAGAAAGTCTCATCGAGCACTACCGCATGCGGCTCCTTGCCGGATTTCGAAGGCATCTCGAGGTGTGCCGCGACTTCTACCAGTCGGGTCACTCAGGCCCCTGGTGGAACCAACAAGTTTTGGATCTAAACCGCGGGCTCGAGTGGTCCGAGCAGCAACTCAGGCAGTTCCCGGGGTTTCGATACAGGCTCAACGGGTTCTCACTCGAGGCACTCAGTTAACTCACCTTATTTCACATGGACGGACTGCACGTAAACCTTGAGAATCAGATCGCTGGCTTTGGTGGGCACTGCGCCGGAGTTATAGGGTTCAGCGGTCTTATTATACGGAAAGCGGTTCGGAAATGCCCGAATTCCCCCATAAATGTAACCCACGAAGGTCTTCCTGTCCGTTAACGATCCGAGATCTAAGATGTCCGTGTCCGGGTAAGCGCGGGCAACTGCCGGTGAAGGGACGAAAACGGCATCCGCACCCGTATAAGCCGGAAGAGAACTCGGATTCGCCAGTTCCGAAGTTACCGTTTTGGCGCCATCGCTTACGCTCTCAATCGTGGATATCTGATCGCTCCATTGAAGTCCGTCCCTGTAAACTGGACTCACCTTGTCTCCGACCTTTGGATTTTCGATGAATTGGCCGGTATCGGCGTTCCACGAATACCGGCTGATGCCGCCAAAGAAAGTCGTGTACATTGCCCCAATACCACGATCATACAGAAGTAATTTGGCGCAGGAATAGGAACTCAATTTTTGTTCGAATCCCGAATCGACGAAGGGCCGGGAGCCCGCGGAAAGGTAAATCGGTTTGCTGTAGTTCAACTGAGTCTCAGGGGTAAACACTCCGCCGAATATGGCAATTCCTAGACCTTGGGGCGAAAGCATATGTGCAACGTTCAAATCGCGGCGGTGAAACTCCGTCTCGTCGGTGAATTTGTCAACTAAGCTCACCTTCAGGCCCCCTTCACTCAAACCGATTTTCAGTTTTCGGATCTCATCGAGATAGGTTTGGGACGCCATGTCGTGGTTGTGCTCACCCTGGCCTTCGAACGTGGTGTAACTACCCTGGAATGAGTGACCCATTACAAGGTAGAAGTAACCATCCGGAAGTTTCAATAATCCACCCCCAGCCGATTGCACCAGCGGAGTACGGGTGACAGCGATACTCTGCGTCGGGACATGGCCCGCCATAACGCCATCGATCAACTCGGGCAAATGAACTCGAGAGATCACGGGGAAGGTCACCCACTTCCCGGTGTGATCCTCCCCATAACCGCCGGCGATGTAAAGATCGGGACCGTCCTGGTAGTAGAGTTGGGCGATAGCGGCCCACTGGTCCTTCACAAGCGCGAGGTTTGAAGGTAACGAGTCTAGGGGCGCGTGGTAAGTGCGCGCCGGGTGCTGAGTTGTATCGACGACCCAAATCTCGCGGTTTCCATCAGATCGAAGAAACTCCGCGGGGCCCCCGCCCACGCTGTGATACCCGGCCATTCGGCCGCCGATAATTACCCATCGGCCTTTCCATTGAGCGAAGGAGAAAGACTGCACCCGGGGCACGCCCGGAAATTCAGCAGCCACGTCCTCGGTAGCGTCCACAGTGAACGGAAGCTGAGGATGCGGGAGCGCCGCGAAAAAGAGAGCAAGCAGACCAAGAGTCATGATTTTTGATTTAAGCGGAGCCGATCAGCTTCATTGATTAACAGTCCACGAATAAAGTCGGCTGAGCGATCGGGCGATGCCTCTATAGCACGAGCAATGATTCCCGTAAGATTAGCGACAGCAAAGCTGATGCCATGCAGGTTCCGTGTTAACGGTCTGCCTGGTAAGGGCCGCGGATAACCGGAAGCGAAGAAGCAGTCTTCCCCCGGCATTCCGACCCGGTAGTTTTGGCGGTCCACTTCCCAATCAACGTCTACCCCGATTACACCCGGAAGCGTACCGGGCAACACGGGTTGCGTGCCCGCCTGTCGCGCGGAAACCAATACGATACCGGCCGCCTGAGCCCTATCAACGAGAGACTGCAATTCCGAACGATATTCCAAATTCGGTGTCCCCAAACTGAGATTTATTAAATCCATGTGGTTCGAAATTGTCCATTCAATAGCCTCGATCAATCGCGGTGTCGTGGTGCGTAGCGAGTTCGAGAATAGTTTGACGGCATAGTATTCGGCAGCGGGCGCCTTTTCCTGAATCGCAGCCATGACTGCGGTGCCATGGCCGAGCCGGTCGGTCCAGGAATCCTCCGCCTGTGCTGAGGCTAAAGTCACACCCCGGGTGGCCGCTACAATGTGCGGGTGTTCCGCATTTACACCGCTATCAACAACCGCTATCTTTAGGCCCCGGCCGCTCCATAACGGAAACGGCAGTTCAGACGTTGCTGGAGGAATAGCGATCATTCGTGCGAAGGCCACAGTTGTGAAGACATGTGAAAAATGAAAGCTGACCGTTCCGGGCGGCCCAGGCCGCGTTAGGAACGGTCTCATTCAAACTAATTCTTGGCCAACGTTATGAGGTTGGTTGTGGTATCGCGATTGAGATACATAAGTTTCTTGGATTCCAGAGTGGCGGCATCCCAGATCTCCAGGGTGGACCCCGCGCCGTAAAGATACAGATGCTTGCCGTCGCCGCCTACCGCAAACCGGAAGGTCGGCCGGGATTCGAACTCCTTCTTCTTGATCACTTTGTGATTTTCGATATCCCAGACCCACCACTCTGTCAGACGATTACCGCCCGTCGCCACCATCGGCATCACCGAGTAACCAAACTTACGGTCGGGAGACACCAGGAAACCCATCATGGGAAGCAGCGGACCAATCGGGAAATATTCAAGTTTACGGGAACTCAGATGGATCGTGGCCAAACCGAGGGTTCCTTTGTGAACGATCGGATCGACCGACGTAAACACCGAGTTCACTGTATCCGGAGCATCGAGGGAGTCTTCGTTCGCAGCCAGGCGATAGGGTGACGCTCCCGGGTAAGGGGGTTGGGCCAACTCAATTTTATCCACCTGCTGAAAGGTATTCAGATCGAAGACCAGAATATCGTCTTGAAATACGTACAGCAGCTTGCCGTCAGGTGAAACCTTGTAAGTGGCATCAAATCCAAAGCCTTGGTCCATATCCTTAGGAAATGGCCAAGATTTTGCGATTTTCTTGTCTTGCAAATCAATCGCGACGAACTGCGGCGGATCGATCCGGTACTGGTCAATATCCTTAGTCACCACGCGCATTGTGGTGTAGAGATAACGTCCCATCGGGTCTACCGCCATACCAGAGAATCGCGAGTTACCTCCAATGTTAATGCGGTCCGGCGCACTCGCCTGAATGCGGACCTTTGACCGCGGGTCTGCGATGTTGAAGCTACTGACCACCTTTCGCGATTCCAGATCAACTGTCTCTAACAACATCTGGGTCGTAAAGATATACAGCCTCTTGTGGTCCGGCGAGACGGCGGTCGTTCGGGGAATACCATCCAGCTCAATTTCCCCTACAATATCTTCCTTGTTCTCGTCGATCACCAGTAGCTTTTTATTCAACGTCCCTATATACATCAGTTGCCCGGACGAGACCGCCTGGGAAAAGGCGGCCGTAGACACTGATAGCGCCAAAATTAGTGAACCGGCGGCTATTTTCATAAAGCTGACTCCGCTTACGGGAAAACAATATCTACCTTACGCCAGTCGTTCGCGGCGGAAGCACACTTGTCGGTCCAGTCCGGCGCATTGTTCAAGTGATCGGGCACCTGAGCGGGCCAGCCGCAACCCAGATAGCAATCAAAAAGATCACGCTCCACCGGTTGGCAAAGGCCGGCGGTGCCACCGGAAACATCCACTTCCCAGCCCGGTGTGAAATTCAGCGTGCAGCCCATCGGATAGTAGACTTTGCCCTCGCCGCCCCGGTTTTGTAAGGCTTGCACGTCTCCAGTCACCGCAACAAGCGCCTCGTCGATTTTGCGGGCTTTGCGGTTGATCGGTCTCATCGAATTCATCGTTAGCTCCTTTTGTTGTTTTGGAATCTTAGTTATCGCTGAAGCGGTCCAGGAACACGGGATTTCGGACGCTGATTTCGCCATAGATCCGGAGGCACAGGTCATTCCAGCCGCGGATCCAATCGCAATAGTGAAGGTTGGCGGCAGAAGTGTCGCCGTAGTGAATAAAAGCTTCGTGGTAGCAGCCGCCGGCACAGACCGGCCGGGCCCAGCAGGTGTGGCAGTCATACCGCGCTCCCAGATGGTGTGTTTCGAGAAACGCCCGGCGCGCGGTGTGATCGATACCTCCATGATTGACATGGCCCATCTTCCCCACCGGCGAATCAACGAAACGGTGACACAGATTGATGTCACCCGCTGTCCCGACACCCAGCAGCCCTAAACCCGCTCCGCAGGAGTAGGCTTTGCTGATTCCCGAGTGAAGTTCCTTCAACGTATCTGATGCGTTGGTAAACCCGTGCTGCTTACCGCTAACGGCATGGTCGCGGTACTCCCAGGCAAGTTCCTCGAACCCGCCCAGAATGCTTTCCATCTTTTGCGGTCCGATATGATACAGCCGGCTTGGGTTTGCTGTGGCCGGAGAAAAACCAACGGAATCAAACCCCACTTCACCGGTCAGATGCTCGTAGATGCGGCGCACATGGGAAACGCCGGAGCTCAAAGTAACCCGGGCCCCAATCGAATTGGTCCGATGCCGCTGAAGCAATAGCTTGATTTTGGGCAGCATGGTGTCATAAGTACCTCGGCCGTCGTGAAAGACACGCATGCGGTCATTGAGTTCGCGATCTCCATCGATGCTCACCGTAACACCCACGCGATTACTAGAAAGAAAGTCGATGACCTCTTCGTTGAGTAAAGTCGCATTGGTCGTCAGGCTAAAATCCACGTGCTTGCCGACTTCGGCCGACCGTCTCTTGGCGTAGCCCACTGAAGAGCGCAAGAGCGGGAAGTTCAGCAGAGTCTCTCCGCCAAAGAAAGTGACATGGATCTTCGGCCTAAGTTCTGACTCCTGAATCAGCATGTCTATGGCAGACTCTGCAACCTGCTGATCCATGTATTTCGGCTTTCCATCGGTCTTACTGATTTTGTCTGCGCTGTACTCGTAGCAGTACGTGCAGGCCAGGTTGCACTGATTGGTTACGTTAAGCACGATTCGCTGCAGAGGAAACGTTCGCTCGGGCACGGCGGCCGGTTCTGTATGACGTTCTCCGTATTGCAAAACCTCTGCATGCTCGAATTCTTGAAGCGCACTCTGGACCTGCCGCTGCTCGTAGCCGCAGTCCAGTAAGGCCTCAACCAATTCGGGGCGGCTAAGGGATCCACCAGCAACCCTATCAAGAATCTCCTTTCCGAGCCTATCGAGCGCGAAGATAGCCCCGCTGGGTACCAGGTACAAAAAAGCAGTGTCTGCGGAGTCGAACGCGTGGTATTCGCCAAGGCGATAAGAGGGCGTTGCCGTCAATAGTGTGGCGCTACTCATTGATCCACCTCGGGCTGGTCATATTTGACATAGATCGGGATAGTTACCACCAGGTATGAGCGTGCTTTCATCGATGAGCCCCCAGCCCCGTCGTAAGAAGCGGTTACCCAGACATCGCCCCAGTTGTTAGTCGGATAGTTGTTGGACTGTTTTTTGCGGGCCGGATTCGGCCCTTCCATGTTGGGTGTAAACAGTCCCGAGTCGTTCATCGAGCCGACGAATTTGATGTCGTCGTCATCGGGTGTCGAGACAAACTCTTCCATTCCCCAGTGCGCCGTCACTGGTCCGAGAGGCACGTCATCGGCAGTTTGATTTTTGCCGTCGGGGCCGGCCGCATAGGCAATAGCCTCGAATTGTGCGTACTGTTTGGCGGCAATGGTGCCGCCAAGCCGAGCCATACTGGCGTCGGGCAAAATTTTGATGTAAGCGATCTTGTCATACACCGCAAACGCTCGCTCCGCGGCCGACCGCCCTAACGAGATATCCCGGATACCCACCCCCAGTTTGGGACTTACGTCCACTTCGAGGGTGGCGACTGACGGCGTTCGTTTGACAATTCGTTTTACCGAAATACCGGTGCCTAAGTCGAAATCGCCGGGCTTGAGATCAGCCGGAAAGTTGGCCCCGTAAGCACGAATCTCCGAGGTAGAAGGAGATTGCAATGAATAAGCGCTAATACCGGCGAGCAAAGGTTGGGAGCCAATGCGAACCAGGTGAGCGTCAATTCCAAACTCTTCGTACCCACCCCAGAACCAGCGGCCATCTAAAGTGTTGGCATCTCTCGAAACGAAGAGGGCTTCACGCCACTCGCTTGGGTTGGTGCCGGGGTCGGCGGGAGGCGCGGCACTCTTTGGGCCAGTGCTTCGGCCCCGCCAGCTATAACCTGTGTATAGGATGCCCTTGCCGGTGAGTGTTAAGCTGGCCCCGCTCGTGGCGTATTCGATTTCCGTCTTACTGATAAACTCATCCGGTGCCGTGCCACGCTCTATTGTGACCGTTCCGAACACTCGCCCTTTTCCCTGCTGATAGCCGGTGAGCAGCCATTTACCCTCCAGCTTGGGCGTGCGCATCATGGCTTTCCATGCCGTCCATTCTGGTGTAATCAGAGGCTGTGCCTTGGAAAGATACTCGATCGCGACATCTGCCGGGTACTTGCCATCCGTTCGAACCGGAACAGCGGGTGCAGCGGCCGGAACCACAGCGGGATTCGAGCCCGTCGGCGCCGAGTATGCAACAGGGGCCGCTTCCTGCAAGCGGCTTGGCCGCCTCGGCCGCAGAGTGTTTTCAGCGCCGGGGAACAGGCCGAGATGCATGTTTATCAGTTTTTCGTAATCATCGCGTGTGCGGCGCTGCGTAAGAACACGGCCGATAGTGTGACAGTAGTTACAGGTGTGCTGCAGGGCGTCTGCCGGTATCTTGTCGGTTTGATCGCGGAACAGGCGGTGCTCAGCCTCCCAGAACACCGGCTTCGTCTCTTCCGGGGCGAGCCCGTTGTTGGCGCTTAAGTACCGCAGAATGTCCCGCGCCTCCTCCGGCTTCAGGACAAGGCCGTTTAGCCGGATCATACGCTTCATGATCTGCTCCCACACTTCCGGGCTCGTGCGGATGTATGAAATGCGCCGCATCATTCCGTTTGCGTCGCGCTGGTGGCAGCCGCCGCATTTCGCAATTGTAAGTTGATGGTCAATAGGTATACCTTCATTGGAGCTTTGTTGCGCAGAAAGAGAGACAACGCCCAAAATTGCGAGCACT
>JAFAWA010000474.1 GCA_019242155.1 Terriglobia bacterium
CCGGTTGTATGATCTCCAGTCGGGTGCGATAGAGATTGACGGCGTGGATATCCGCGACTTTGATCTCGCCTCGTGGCGGTCGCGCGTAACCGCGGTCTTTCAGGATTACATGCGCTTGGAGTTGCCGCTGCGTGACAACGTGGCGCCGGCGGGAGCACCGGACGATGCGGTGCACGGCGCGCTCGAGTTGGCGGGGGCCGCGAATCTTGCGAGCCTCGACACGGTGCTTGCCCGTGGGTACGATGGAGGCACGGAGCTTTCGGGCGGGCAATGGCAGCGAGTGGCTCTGGCGCGCGCGCTGGCCGCTGTGAAGCAGGGCGCGGGCATCATCCTGCTCGACGAACCTACCGCGCAGCTCGATGTGCGCGGTGAGGCCGAGATCTTCGATCGTCTCTTAGCTTCTACCCGCCACTGCACGACCATCCTGATTTCGCACCGGTTTTCCACGGTTCGCCACGCCGACCGCATCTGCGTGCTGGAACGCGGCCGTGTGGTCGAGAGCGGTACTCACGAGGAACTGATGGCGCTGGGCGGCCGTTATCGCACGATGTTTGATCTACAGGCGCAACGCTTCCACATTCCGGAAGAGGAGGGCAAGACGTATGATGTCCTCTCCTGACGCGCTTCGCGGGCTCGAGCCGCTGCCCCCGGCGATCTCGTCGATGTGGCGTTTGTGCAAATTGGGCTACCGGCACGAGCCGCGCCTAATGATAGCGGCTCTGGCCCTGTCGCAGCTCGCGGCCCTACCCGATGCCCTTTTGGCATTGTGGCTGATGCTGCTCGGCAAAGGCATCCTCGAACACAGGCCGGGCATGGTGGAGGGCGCTGCCATTGGGCTTGCGGTATCGACGGCCGCGACGTGGTTTCTCCGTACGGTGAGCACGCGTGTCCAGCGCCGCTTTCGTGACAAGGTGACAATCGCGCTCGAATCGCATGTGGCGCAACTGCAGGCCTCCGTGGCGACGATTGCGCACCAGGAACGGCCGGAGTATCTGGATCGCCTCTTGATGCTGCGCAACCAGGTGTTTGTGCTGGACCACATGTACGTGTCCGTCTTTTCCACGCTTGGCTGGATCCTGCGATTGGGTGTGACCATGGCGCTACTGGCGTCGATTCATCCGGCGCTTCTCCTGCTACTGGTGTTCGCAGTGCCGACGGTGCTCACAGCGACATGGCGGCCGGAAATCGAGCGATCGGCGCAGGAGCGGGGGGCGCAATCCAGCCGGTTAGCGCGGCACCTCTTCACCGTAGCTACGACTGCGTCCCCCGGCAAGGAGGTGCGGATTCACGGCATAGGAGAGCGCCTCATCCGAGAACGCAGAGCGGCCTGGGAGCGCTGGTACGGGCCGCTGGCCGCGGCTCGGCGGGGATCGGCTATGTGGCATGCGCTGGCCTGGGCGGTGTTCGGCTTGGCGTACGTGGGCGCAGTCGTGTTCGTCTCCTCGGGTGCTCGCGCATCGGCCAGCGCGGTGCTGCTCGTCCTTGCCGCAGGCGCGCGGCTGTCAGCTTACATCGCCGCTACGGTCGGCGAGATTGGATTTTTGCGCGGGTTTTGGATGGATGGTTCGCGGCGGCTTGCGTGGCTTGAAGACTATGCCGCCTCGGTTGCCGCGGCAGGTGACCTGCCCGTTCCGGCCGTGCTGCGTCACGGCATTCAACTCAAGCATGTGAGCTTTGCTTATCCCGGCACCGCCCGTTTGGTGCTGGACGACGTGTCGGTCCTGCTGCCTGCCGGAGCGGTCGTGGCCATCGTTGGAGAGAATGGCGCGGGCAAGACTAGCCTGGTGAAATTGCTGGCAAAAATGTACGAGCCCTCGTCGGGATCGATTCTTATTGACGACACGCCGCTCGCGCGCGTGCCTGCCGGCGAATGGCGCGAAAAGCTGGCAGGCGCATTTCAGGATTTCTTCCGCTTTGAATTTCGCGCGGGACACACGGTCGGCTTGGGTGACGTGGCGCGGCTCGACGAAGAGCCGGCGGTCGTTACAGCAGTCGCGCGCGCGGGTGCGTCGGATGTGGTCGCGCGCCTGGAGTCGGGTCTCGACACACAGCTTGGTCCGACTTGGCCGGCCGGAGTCGATCTTTCCTTCGGCCAATGGCAGAAGCTTGCGCTTGCGCGTGGATTTATGCGTGATGAGCCGCTGCTGCTCATTTTAGATGAACCGACCGCGGCCCTCGACGCAGAAACGGAACACTCTTTGTTTGAGCGGTATGCTCTAGCAGCACGCCATTCAGACGCAAACGGCAGCGGCCGTGTGACTGTTCTGGTCTCGCATCGTTTTTCGACCGTTCGCATGGCAGATCTGATTCTGGTGCTCGATGGCGCTCGCCTCGTGGAGGTGGGCACCCACGATGAGTTAGTAGAAAGGAACGGACAGTATGCGGAACTCTACCGGATTCAGGCCGCCGCTTACCGGTGAGCGTGTCAGGCTGGTGCTGTTAAGCCTTCCCCGCCTGACGCCAATCCGGCTACTGTGAGAGCCGCTTCTTTCACCGGCAGGTCCGTGGTTCTTCGCTTTCGCCGTTCCACTAGCTCGACCATGCCGTTAGTAAGCTTCTTACCGACCGTAATGCGGTATGGCACTCCGATCAGGTCGGCATCTTTGAACTTAACGCCGGGACGTTCGTCCCGATCGTCGAGCAGTGCGTCCAATCCCTGATCTACGCAGGCTTCGTAAATGGATTGCGCCGCTCGCGACTGCGCTTCATCGGCATTGTTCGCGGGCGTAACAACTACGTCAAAGGGCGCTATAGAGGGCGGCAGCACCATTCCGTCCTGATCGTGATGAAGCTCGACGGCCGCACTCAAGACCCGTTCGATGCCGATCCCGTATGAGCCCATAATGGGTGCGATCTCTGTGCCGTCCGCATTCAAGACTCGCAGGCCAAGTGACTCAGAGTACTTGCAGCCGAGTTTGAAAATATGGCCGATTTCGAGTGCTTTTCGGATCTCAAGCACACGTCCGCAATGAACGCACTCGTCTTGGACGGCAGCCAGGCGGAGGTCGTGCAGTTCGGCTTCGAAGTCTTCACCGAGGGTCACATGTCTGAGATGATAGTCGTTCTCGTTCGCGCCGGTGATCATATTGCGGCGTCCGGCCAGCGCGCGATCCGCGAGAATCGGCATATTCGTGACGCCCACGGGTCCGAGCGAACCGGCTTCCGCGCCGAGCCATTCGCGAATCTCGTCCGCATGCGCGGGCCGGAATTCCGGATCACCGGTGACGGCGGCGAATTTCGGTTCACTCAACTGATGATCTCCACGGAGCATCACCAGCACGGGCCTGCCGTCCGCCACCAGAACCAGACTCTTCATCTGCGAGCTTGCGGGCAGACCGGTGAAGGCAGCTACATCCGCGATGGTCTTTTGTCCGGGAGTGGAGAATCGCTCCGGTTCCAAATCGCCGGCCGGGTCTTCGACTTCGGGCATGGATGGCTGCGAAATCGCCTTCTCCAGATTGGCCGCATATCCGCAACCTTTGCAGAACGCAACCAAGTCTTCGCCGGCTTCCGAGACCACCACGAACTCCATCGATTGGCTGCCGCCCATGGCTCCGGAGTGAGCTTCCACGGCCAGGTAATCTAACCCGCAGCGGTCAAGAATGCGCCGGTATGCCTGATAGTGCTTGTCGTAGGCAGTGTCCAGGCCGGCCTGATCCAGATCGAACGAATAGGAATCTTTCATCAAGAACTGGCGCAACCGAAGCAGGCCCGATTTGGGCCGCGCCTCGTCTCGGAATTTGGTCTGTATCTGATACCAGATTTGCGGCAGTTGCTTGTAGCTGCGCAGTTCGCCGCGGGCGAGGACGGTGATGATCTCTTCATGCGTCATGCCGAGACAGAGATCGCGCTGGAAGCGGTCTTTCAGGCGAAACATGTTTTCGCCCATGGTGTCCCAGCGGCCCGATTCACGCCAGATTTCGGCCGGATGCAGCGCCGGCAGGAAAATCTCTTGCGCGCCTATGGCTTCCATCTCTTCCCGCACGATGGTCTGGATCTTTCGCAGCGAGCGCTGTGCCAGAAACAAATAGCTGTAAATACCTGCCGAGAGCTGGCGGATGTATCCCGCGCGCAGCAAAAGCTGATGACTGGCCACTTCCGCCTCGGCGGGAGTTTGGCGCAGAGTCGGAATGAATAACTTAGTCCAAAGCATTCTGTTTTCTAAGAAAAATCATTTCACCGCGCGGGAATGCCGGCGCGCGTTTGGCTTTGAAATTCAGGCTTCCGGCAATTCTAGCATGCTAAAATAGTTTTCCCTCTATGACCCCCGCTCAACGCATGGCGCGGCCATTAGCCGAAGCCGATCCCGAAATTTATCAGGCCGTTCAGCATGAAATCGAGCGGCAAGACACGCAGCTCGAGTTGATTGCCAGCGAGAACTTCACGTCGGAAGCCATTCTCGAGGCTGCCGGCAGTGTTTTCACAAATAAGTACGCTGAGGGGTATCCCGGCAAACGGTATTACGGCGGCTGTGAGTACACCGATGTGGTGGAAGATTTGGCTCGCGAGCGCGCCAAGAATTTATTTGGGGCGGAACATGCGAATGTGCAGCCGCACTCGGGTTCCCAGGCCAACCAGGCTGCGTATGCGGTAATCTGCGCGCCCGGAGATACCATCATGGGCCTCAACCTGGCGCACGGCGGCCATCTCACTCACGGCCATCCTTTGAATTTCTCCGGCAAAACTTATCACGTTGTGGCGTACAACGTTCGGCGCGATGATGAGCGGGTGGATTACGACGAGTTGGAGCGTCTCGCCGACGAGCACAAGCCCAAGCTGATCATCGCCGGAGGCAGCGCTTATCCACGAATCTGGGATTTTCCGCGGCTGCGCGCGGCGGCGGACCGCGTGGGAGCGGCGTTCCTGGTGGATATGGCGCATTTTTCGGGTCTTGTGGCCGCGGGTCTGCATCCGAATCCTTGCGAGTGGGCCGACATAGTCACCTCCACCACTCACAAAACGTTGCGTGGTCCGCGTTCCGGTCTGATTCTCAGCCGCCGGCAGTACGCGGCGGCGATCGATAAGACTGTATTCCCCGGCATGCAGGGCGGACCGCTGGTTCATATCATTGCCGCGAAGGCCGTCTGTTTTCGCGAGGCGATGACTCCCGAGTTTGTGGCCTATCAAAAGCAGGTACTGGCCAACGCCCGCACCCTCGCGGAAACGCTGGCCGGCGCGGGTTTCCGCGTGGTTTCCGGCGGCACCGACAACCATCTGATGCTGGTGGACGTGTTTTCAAAAGGCGTGCGCGGCAAAGAGGCCGAGCAGGCGCTCGACCGCGCGGGCATTACCGTCAATAAGAATGCCATCCCATTCGATACCAACCCGCCTCTGAATCCGAGCGGCATCCGCCTGGGCTCCCCCGCTGTGACCACGCGCGGATTTCAAGAGCCGGAAATGCGCGAAGTGGGAAACTTAATCGCCGACGTCATCCAGCACGTCGCCGATGCATCGGTCATCGCCGCCGTTCGCGCCAAAGTCGCGGCCCTGACCGCGCGTTTCCCGCTTTACAATTGGAAACTCGACAAAGTTCGAGTCTAGCCGAGTACCTTGTTTGTCCAGCCACATCGTTTTCGACGCCCGCCGCATACGCGACTTCGGCATCGGCACTTACATACGAAGCCTGGTCCACGCTCTGGGAGCGATCGATCACCACAACCGATACACCCTGATCAGCGGCTCCGCCGAAGCGCGCACGCTTGCCGGACTGCCCGAAAATTTCCGCTGCGCCATATATAACCGCGCGGATGTGCATCCGCTGAACCACCTGGCGTTTCCGGCCTTGCTGCACAGTCTGTCCCCGGACCTGGTGCACATTCCGCTGAACCGCGTGCCCATTTTCATGCCGTGGCCTTATGTGGTGACGGTCCACGACCTCTCCACTCTTCTAGTCGATGTCCCCATCTCCGATATCCGTCTGCGCGCGCGCCGTTATGTTTTCCGCCGCGGGCTGCTGCGCGCGGGCAAAGTAATTGCGGTTTCCGAAGCCACGCGCCGCGATCTTTGTAACGTGCTCGATGTACCGCTGGAACATGTCCGCCGCGTTTACAACGCACCCGATCCCGGATTCCTGTCGCGCGTTAATGAAACCGAAGAAAGCAGCAGAAGCCGCATTCTCGAGCGTTATCAAATCAGTTATCCGTTTCTGTTATACGCCGGCAACATCCGGCCTCACAAGAACGTGCCGCGCCTGGTTGAGGCTTTCGCGGTGCTGCGCGAGCAAGTGTCGTCGCATCCGGTTTATAAGGATCTCAGGCTGATTATCATCGGCGACACGATCTCGCTATATCCTTCCGTGCGTCAGGCAGTCATCAAGAGCCGCGCCGAAAATGTGGTGCGCTTTCTGGGCTTCGTTCCGTTTGACACGCTCCGTTGCTTTTACCAGGCCGCGGCTGCCTTTGTCTTTGTTTCCCGTTACGAGGGCTTCGGTCTTCCGCCGCTTGAGGCGATGGCATGCGGCACTCCCGTGGTGACGTCGAACGTCAGTTCACTGCCCGAAGTCGTCGGAGATGCAGCGGTTCAAGTAAACCCCGAGAACGTCTTCGACATCGCCAGAGGCATTA
Source organism: Terriglobia bacterium (assembly GCA_019242155.1). Lineage (GTDB taxonomy): Bacteria > Acidobacteriota > Terriglobia > Bryobacterales > Bryobacteraceae > PSRJ01. Next base: position 6,564 of record JAFAWA010000474.1, read on the forward strand.
AAGACGTGCTGCTCGATGAGGAACTGCGAGACAATCTCATCCGTTGCGGCCGGGAACAGGCAAGCCGCTTCAGTTGGGAGCGCACGGCCCGCGAGGTATTGGAGATTTATCGTGAGGTTTGCGACAGCGTCAACGCCAAGTGAAAATGTCTGCTTCCGGGGGCTGCGGGTAACCGTCTGTGCAGTGAAGTCACCGGTCACAGGCCGAGGCACCAGCATTCACCGGAGCCATTATAATGAGCGGCCAGGAGCACAACATGATTCGCCGCGAGTTTTTAACGTCGGTCGGTTTAGGCGCCACAACCGTATCCCTGCTGGCACAGCGCGGAGGAGCGATGGAAGGCGTTAAGGCGCTCATCTTCGATACGTTCGGGACAGTAGTCGATTGGCGAGGCTCGATCGCCGAAGAGGGAACCGCCTGGGGCAAGGCAAAAGGCCTCGACATCGACTGGGCGAT
>JAFAWA010000530.1 GCA_019242155.1 Terriglobia bacterium
ATCACCGGAATTTCGTCGCGGATCGGATACACCCGGTGGCATTCGACGCATCGCAAACCGCTTTGATCCGGTTTCACTTCTACCGTGGCTTTGCAGATCGGGCATACCAAAATGTCAAGCAGTTCCTTACTGATGGCCATAGTAAGAACTCAGTGTAACAACATGTGGCCCGGGCTTCTGCCCCGCCGCCGCCTTTCTATCCGGCGCGCCGCATACTCTCAAGCAGCGGAGCTCTTCGACCGTAATTTCGCTCTCTCCCGCGCTATTCTAATGGCTTGACGCCGCTACCTCCTCAGGAACCGCCCGCCCCTCCACGTGTCTCCGCGGTCATCGTTTCCCGCAACCGCATCGAGTTACTCCGCCGCTGCCTTGACTCCCTGGAAAAATCACACGGCCGCGAAAGGCTCCAGGTCATTGTGGTGGATAACGGCTCCACGGACGGCAGCGCGCAACTCGAATCGGACTATCCCAATGTTCGGTTTTCTCGTCTGCCCAAAAACTTCGGGCTGACCAAGGCAATGAATATCGGGTGGCGCGCGGCGGAAGCGGACTACGTGCTCTTCCTGCACGACGATACGGAGCTCGAACCGCGCGCCATCGATCTCCTCGCCGGCGTGCTCGACGCCCATCAGGAGGCGGCCGCCGTCTGTCCGTTGCTCGTGAACGCCCAAGGTGAGGCGGCGCCGCAGTTAGGCACCCTGCCGCCCGACGGCAACTATGAGCCGGCGCATCCCTCCGGTACCGAAGCCACCCCGGTGGACTATCCGCGCGGCGCCGCAATCATGGTACGCGCATTCGTCATCAAATCCGTTCGTCAGATCGACGAGCGCTACGGCCAGTTCGGCAGCGATGCGGACCTGGCCGCGCAGATCCGGCGCGGCGGCCGCAAAATCCTCCTTGTCCCCGACGCCAGAGTCATTCATCAAGGGGGTGCCGATTACGACGCGCTCCGGCGCGCGGACTTTCTCCTCGGCCGCGCCGTATTAATCGGCAAATATCAGGGCTTCGGCGCAGGCCTGCAGGCGCGGCTCGCGAGTGTTCTGCAACCCTTCATTTCGATCCGCTGGGGAGAACTTCGCTACACGCTTTCCGGCCAGAAAATCGACGGCACCCACGAATAAGCGTCTTCATCGAACATCGCTCAAACTTTCGCATGATCCGGTAAGATAGCCACATGCATCCGAGTATTCGAGTCATAACCATTGCGGCGGCTCTGGCCGCCGGTTCGACTGTAGCCTTTGCAGCCGGTAATGCGGCCAAAGGCAAGGAAGTTTTCGATCAGTGTAGTGTGTGCCACAACGCCGATAGCACCGAGCGTAAGATCGGTCCCGGCCTTAAGGGCCTCTTCAAGCGCGACAAGCTCACGGACGGCAAAGCCGTAAATGAGGCCAACGTGCGCACGAAGATCAATGAGGGCGGCAACGGAATGCCGGGCTACAAAGACATTCTCAGCGATCAGGAAAAAGACGACGTAATCGCCTACTTGAAGACCCTATAAGTGACGGGCACATCGGAGCCGCCCGTCAGCAAGAAATTTCCCGACGGTCCTGCTAAGCCTTCCCGCCGAGAAGCTCGAGAGCCTTCTTCACCATGGGATCTTCTTCGAGCTTTTTCTGCGGCTGGGGTTGCTGATCTTTAGCTTCCGGCAACGGCTCGCCGTTATCGTCGTAATCCACCTGCGGCTCTGTCTGTATGATCTGGTTTTTGGGCGTGACGCGATTGTCCTGAATAGATTTCCCGTCGGGCGAGTAATACTTCGCCACCGAGAGAATGATTGCCGAGCCATCGTCCATGGTAAGCGTCTTGCGTACCGAAGCCTCGCCGTACGTGGGTTCCCCCACCAGTTCGGCCCGCTTGTTATCCGCCAACGCAGCCGCGGCGATTTCGGCCGCATCGGCAGTTCCCCGGTTCGTCAAAATCACGGCAGGTAAAGTCGTAATAGCTTTCGCCGGATCCGCATCGAAGTTCTGCCGGCTTACGCGCTGGCCCTGCAGGTACGTAATCCGGCCTTTTGCCAGAAACAGATTCGCGAACGCAATACCGTCCTCCGGATCGCCCAGCGCGGTGTTCCGAAGATCGATAATCAGCTTCTGCGCGCCCTCTTTCTGTACCTTTTGGATTTCGGCCGCCGTCTCCTTCACCTTCTCCTGCGAAAGGGCCTCAGGCCTGACGTAGGCTATCTGGCCTGGCAAAATCCGGTCCTCTACCGCCGGCAATGTGAAATTCGCGCGCGTCAGTTTCACCATCGTGGGCTCCGGCTTCGTCACCCGAACCACGCTCAATTCGACGGTCGAACCCGCATCGCCGCGCAACAACAGGTCCGCATATGCCAGCGGCATGTCGCGGGTCGCGATGTCTTTGATGCTCTCGATCATGTCGCCCGTGCTGAACCCTGCCTTCGCCGCTGGGGATCCCGGCACCACACCCACCACCCCGACGTAACCAAACTTCTTCGAAAGCAGCAGCCCCACATCGGCGCGCTTGAGATCCTTGTTTTTCAGATAATCTTTGTATTGATCTGCGTTCAGATAGCTGGCGAACGGATCAATCGCCTCGAGCATGCCGTTCAGAGCGCCTAATGTGACGCTCTTCATATCCGGTTCTTCTACGTACTCGGTTTTAATGCGGGACACGACATCGGCGAAGACGCCTATGTGCTTATACGTCTCGTCCTGCGACGCCCCCTGTCCAAGCATGCTCCCGATCAGGAGCAGAAGCGTGAGCAGGGTGGAACCGCTCACCACGAGATACTTCATACGGCTACTCATAGGCAGTTTGATAACTCCAAGGCCTTTTTTGAATTATACCGCTCCCGGCCGGGAAGACCTGCTACTTCGACGCGCACCGGTTCCGATCGGTGACGCTTTTTTAATGACTTCCGCCACCGCGGGAAGTTGACTTTAGTCACTATAATCAAATCAACAGCTTCGGCGTCCCCCGGCAAGCAAATGGGTTCGTTTCGCAATTCCGGTGGAAAGCCAAGCCAAGGCCGTCTCGCAGGAATGCGCCTGTTATCATGAATCGATGAAGTTTATCAGTAACTCGCTTTTCTTGTTTCTTCCGGTGGCCGGTCTGCTAGCCCAGGCGCCGCCGCCCAGGCCGCTCACACCGGGTGCGCAGGGCGTCGCGTTGCCGCCAAATGCAACTGCCGCCCCGGCCGTCCCCCCAGACCGCGTAATCATTACGGTCGGCGAGGTCAGGATTACCGCCGCTCAGTACAACCAGATCGTTGAGTCCTTGCCCGAACAGGTGCGGAATGCGGCCCGTGGTCCATCTCGCCGCGAGTTCGCGCAGAATCTGGTGCGGATCTTCGTTCTCGCCGATGAAGGCAGGAATCGAAAGCTCGA
>JAFAWA010000055.1 GCA_019242155.1 Terriglobia bacterium
CGGGGCCGCTCCCAAAGCCAAGGTCTGCTTTTTCGGGGGGACCGCCAAGGCGCAAGCACCAGCGCAGCGCCGGTCCGCAGGATGGCCGGGGGGGCCGAAACCCTTGAGGGCCGCGCAGCGGAAGCAGAAAACCGCCGTGCTGCCGGGCGCGGCCAGGCTGATTTTGCCGTCAAGCGAAGCGGTGCCCGAGGGAGATGGGACGAATGAAGGGCAAGAACCGTAAAGGTGGAAATCGCGTCACGAACAGATTTCCTGTCTTGGACACCACGCTTCCCGCGCGAAAGGTCGTCTGCACACGGGTTCGGGTGTTTTGCGACAAAGAGAGGAATGCAACGCGCACCGGGCACGAGCGGCGGTTAAAACGTTTCCGGCTCGGATGCGAAGAGACGGGGGTCGAAGTGAAACGGGCGCGCCGCGCTCCAAACCACGGAAGCATAGGCCGGGTGATCGGGATTGAGCAGCACGTTAAATTCGTTCGGGATGATGATGGACGGCACTCGAATCATAAGTTGGCGTGCTTCGCGTATCCATGCTGCGCCCACAATCTGGCACTCTGTAACACTGGCCGGGATCGTTGTGCTCAGCACATCTCGCGTATCCGGCAGGTCGGCCTTCGACCAGACGTAATCGCGCGGTAGCTGACCCTTATCGACATGGACGTGTATTTCCAGACACGCCAGCGAGAGATGCGCCGCCGCATACAGCATCGAGACACCAATCGGATTCCATCGGCCCCCCGCGACCATAGCGCCTCGGTAATCGCTCGCCAGGCGCCTCGCCCGGTGCATTCGATAAATCCTCACGGGTCCTCACGAGAAGACGCCGTGATCGATTCGAATGAGGATCTCGAGAACCCGGCGCTGCTCGTCGGGATTTCCGCTTTCTATGAGTTTTTCGGGAGTGCTTCCGCCGAACAGATCGCGCGGCATATTCAACCAGCTCCGGGCCTTGCTTTCATCCCCAAAAATCTCGACAGCACGATTTCGGATCGCGTTGGGATTGGGTTGAGCAAGTTCTGCGGCTGACTGTTCCGCTGATTCGACTGCGATCGGCCGCTCGAGGCTCGCCATAGATTAAGGGTACTCCCGAATGAGTGTTAGCCGAGCCTGGCGCTTGGCGAGTCATGCCTCCCCAGCGTGGGGTTCTTTCACCGAGAGTCTCCTTGGCTGCCTAACAGCGATTTATCCCGGAGCCCCCACAGCCGTGGAAAGCGAGGCGACCCTCCCGGTAGTGCGAAACTCGTATCGCTCGATGCTGACCACCATAAACTCAGCTTCGCTGCGAAGCACCCGGCCTAAAACGAAAAGCTGAAGCCGGCACTCATTGTTTAGTAACACCGGCCACCGGATGGACACTTCAGCTTTCATCCCGGCGGGGACCGGGCTTGGAGTGCGGAGCGCAATCGCTTTGCTGCTGATGTCCACAAGCAGGCCAATGCCTTGCACCCGGATCTGCCCTCGGCGGCCTACGCCCATGTATTTCACTTGAAAACTGAGCGGGAACCGTTTTTTGGACCGCCTCTCCTCCTGCAACGCAATGGTCCCGGGGCTCCCCGCATTGCTCAAATCCGGCGGGCCGAGGACAGGCGGTGTAATCTCCGGTGCTTGAATCAGTTCAGGGCTAGAAGAGGAGTTGCATGGCGATCCCATGGCAAAAATTATGGGGGAGAAAGGACGGCACGCAAGCCAGTCCATTTCCAGGCCTTCTAGTACTTCCATGATCCTCTCCTTAACAATTCCGGATTGCGCACAGACCCGCAAGGTACCTCCAACCCGTCCAGTTGCACCTCGACTCCGGAGTTATCTCGTTCAGACTGCGCCCAGGGGAACTTCGGCGGCGCCGTCCGTTTTTCCGCGGTATATAATGGGTCGCATTGCCGGGGGACCAACGCGCCAATCTGTTTGAGGAGTGTACGACTATGCGGTCGGAAGCAACAAAGGGCGACAATCCGACGATTGATCGCCGTTCATTTCTTGGCTTGGGCTCAGCGGCAGCCTGTATTCTCAGCCAGGGCTCTCTGACACTCGCCCGAGCTGCCGCCAAAGCGGAGTCGGCCGGCGCAGTTGCCAGTATTAACTCCGGAAAGGTTCGCGGCCTGGTTGACGACAGGATTCTCGCGTACAAAGGCATCCCGTATGGAGCCTCGACCGAAGGCGCGCGGTTCCTGCCCCCCGCCAAACCCCAACCGTGGAGCGGTATTCGCGACGCCGTCGAGTATGGGCCGGTTTCCCCCCAGACCCCTTCGAATTTGATTCCCGAGTCAATGGCCCAGCAGCCCAAGGCAGACGGCAACGGTACCGAAGACTGCCTCAACCTGAACCTCTGGACGGCATCATTGAGCGGCAAGCGGCCTGTGATGGTCTGGTTCCATGGCGGCGGCTTCTCCGCCGGTTCGGGCAATTGGAACATGTATAGCGGCCGGAATCTCGCCGCGAAACATGACGTCGTCGTCATCACCGTCAATCACCGCCTGAACGTTTTCGGATATCTATACCTGGCTGAATTGGGCGGCGAAAAGTATGCTCATGCAGCGAACGTCGGCATGCTCGATTGCATCGCCGCGCTCGAATGGGTCCGGGACAACGCCGCGGCTTTCGGCGGGGATCCTGCGAACGTAACCATCTTCGGCCAGTCCGGAGGCGCCGGCAAAGTAAGCACGCTGATGGCGATGCCTGCCGCCAAGGGCCTGTTCCACCGCGCCATTGCTATGAGCGGGTCCACCGTCAAGGGCGTGCCGCGCGACCGTGCTACCAAGGGCGCAGAGGCCTTCCTGGCCAAACTCGATTTGAAGTCCGGCCAGGTGGAAGAACTCGCCCGTATGCCGCGCGAGCAACTGCTGGCCGGAATGCGAGGCGTTCCGGGCTTACAACTGAGCCCGGTCACCGATGGCCGCACCCTGCCCGCTGATCCCTTCGATCCGGTCGCATCGCCCATAAGCGCGAATGTGCCGTTCATGATCAGTTCGACCGAAACCGAAGTCACCTGGAACAACAGCGTAAACTTTGATCCCGTGGATGACGCCGCTCTTCACGAACGCATCAAGCAAAGCATGCGCATAGATGATGCCGCCGCGGACAAGCTCATCGGTGTTTACAAAAAGGGTCGGTCGCAGGCAAGCAACCTCGACCTGTTCTTCATCATGACTACCGACACCTCGAATTTCCGGGTCGGCACCGACACCGAGGCCGAACGAAAGGCCGATCAGGCTAAGGCCGCGGTCTACAAGTATTATTTCCAGTGGTACTCGCCGGTGCGCGAAGGAAAGCTTCGCTCCTATCACACTCTCGATATTCCGTTCGCATTTCAAAACGTGCAGATCGCCGAATCGATGGTCGGTAAAGGCAGCCAGCAACAGCCGCTGGCCGATAAGATGAGCGCCGCGTTCGTTGCCTTCGCGCGCACGGGTAACCCGAACCACAAGGGCATTCCTAAATGGGAAGCGTTCGACACCGCCAAGCGCGCCACCATGATCTGGAATAACGAATCTAAGTGCGTGAACGATCCATACCGTGAAGAGCGTGTGGCGCGAAAAGAACTGGTGAAGACCCAAGCTTAGGCAACAATTATGAGATGGTCAGGTTTACTGTTGCTCCTGGCGTTGGCCCTGCCCGCCATCGCCCAGATGGATTTCGCCGGAGATTGGGCTCCGGTGCAGGACGAGGACAACACCGGAAACCCGTACGTGGGTGAGTTCCTCGGAATTCCCATCAGCCCCGCTTCACGCCTGCGCTCGGAGGCATGGAGCGCCTCTTACATGACACTGCCCGAATGGCAGTGCCGTCCGCACGGGGCGATGTACATTTCCCGCGGCCCTTCGCAGGTGCGCATCTGGAAGGAAGTCGACCCCGTAACCAGGCAGATGACGGCATATCACGCGGAGTGGCTGCGGTCGATCGACAACCCGTACTGGATGGACGGGCGGCCGCATCCTTCCGATCTCGCCGTGCACACCTGGGGCGGCTTTTCTACCGCGGCGTTCGTTGGTGAAATGCTGCGGATCGAGACTACGCATTTAAAGGAAGACTATTACCGGAGGAACGGCGTGCCTTCGAGCGACCGCGCTTCGCTCGTCCAATATTGGCTGCGGCGCGGCGACTATCTGACCTGGGTAACGATCGCGTACGATCCTGTGTACCTGACCGAGCCGATGATTCGAAGCTCCGAATACCGGCTGGCTCTCAACCAGCAGATTCCTCCTTATCCCTGCGACGCCGTCGAAGAGGTCGTCCGCGCCAAGGGCGTCGTGCCGCACGAACTCCCTGGGAATAACAGGTTTTTGGGTGAGTTCGGCAAGAAGTACGATCTGCCTTTGGAAGCGACTGGCGGCGGTGCGGCAACCATGCTGCCGGATGTGGCCATCAAGCTGGTGGCTGAGCGCAATGCCAAGTACCTTTCGGCATCTTCCAAAAAGTAAGCGGAGTGCAACGGTTGAAGAACAGATTCTCTTATTTGTGGGCCACGCTCGTGGGGTTGGCGATGGCCTCGGCGTCCGGCCTTAGTTTTGCGCAGCTACCGGCAGGTCAGCAAAAAGGCGGCGGCGGGCAGATCCGCGTAGAGCCGGTTCGCGGTCACATCTATTTGATTGCGGGAGCGGGTGGGAACATCATCGCCTCGATCGGCCCCGACGGCGTGCTGCTGGTGGATTCCGGTCTAACGGCTAACGCAGGCAAAGTTCTCGAGGCGTTAAATCAACTGAACCGCGAAATCGCCAATGCGGGCGGCCTCCCCACAACCACTGTCATTCCGCCGAAGCCGATCCGATACATCATCAACACGCACCTGCACGCAGACCACACCGGCGGCAATGAGACTATCTCGAAAGCCGGACGAACGATTACGGGCGGCAATGTGACCGGTGAGTTTGGAGATGTCGCCGAGGGCGCGACGATCGTAGCGCAGCAGGCGGTGCTCGACCGCATGAGCCAGGCCAAACCGCCATTGCCGTTTGCCGCCCTGCCCGAAGATACCTACCACGAAGACAAGAAGCTGAGCCACTTTTTCAATGGCGAGGCCGTGGTGCTGCTGCACCAACCGCGCGCTCACACCGACGGCGACACGTTCGTCTGGTTCCGGGGTTCCGATGTGATTGCGACAGGCGACATCTTCGTCACCACCAGTTACCCGTTCATCGATTTGGAAAACGGCGGCAGCGTTCAGGGCGAAATCGACGCGTTGAACCGGCTTCTCGATCTGGCCGTCGCGGAGTTCCGAACCGAAGGCGGAACATTGATCCTGCCGGGCCACGGCCGAATCTGCGATATCGCCGACGTAGCCTACTACCGCGACATGGTTACCATCGTCCGCGATCGCATACAAGAGATGATGAAGCGCGATATGACGCTCGAACAGGTAAAGGCAGCGAAGCCCACCGCGGATTGGGATCCGCGATACGGTTCGGGCGATCGATTCGTCGAAGGCGTCTATCGCAGCCTGGCGAACGCCAAGCGCTAGGTTCGGGAGAAGAGGGATGAAGTATCGAATTCTAGTGGCTCTCGCGCTGGCGAGTTGCATGGCCTATGCGCAGGGCCGTGGAGGTCCGGCCGGTCCGCCGCCTCCCGCCAAACAGGCCGCGCTGTTTGATCCCACCGGATACTGGGTGTCCATGATCGTGGACGAGTGGCGGTTCCGCGTAACCCCGCAGAAAGGGGACATTCCATATCTGCCGATCAACGCCGAAGCGCGGCGGATTGCCATGGCGTGGGATCCCGATAAGGATTTTGCCGACGGGAATGCGTGCAGAGCTTATGGCGCGGTCGGGATGATGCAGCGCCCCGGACGCCTGCATATCACCTGGCAGGACGACAATACGCTCAAGCTCGAATCCGACGCCGGCACCCAGACGCGGCTGCTGCATTTTGGTTCCAAGCCCGACGCGCCCGGTCCGCCGAATTGGCAGGGTTATTCCGTAGCTCAATGGCAAGCGGTGCCGCGGGGCCGCGGCGCGGCGGCGCAGGCCGGAGTTCCCGGCGCCGGCACATTAAAAATAACCACGACCAACATGCTGCCCGGTTATATTCGCAAAAACGGCGTCCCCTACAGCGAAAAAGCCGTGCTGACGGAGTACATCAATCGCCTCGCCGGCTCGCAGAATGACGACTACATCGTAGTCACCGCCATGGTGGACGACCCCACTTACCTGAACCAGCCGTTCGTGCGTACCTATCAGTTCAAAAAACAGGCCGACGGCACCGGCTGGAATCCGATGCCGTGTCTACCCCGTTAATTCGTGCCGGACGTTTACACGTCATCCCGGCCGATATTGACGATGAAATACTGGGCGCGCGTGGTGCCGACGTTCTTCGCGTTGTGGATCTCGTTCGAACCGATCACGCCGACATCACCGGGACCGAGCCGGTACGGCTTGCCCGAGATGGTTAGCTCCATTGTGCCTTCGCGGATCAACATCATCTCTTCACGCAGGTGCTGGTGTGGCGGATGGTTCACCTCGCCGGGCGCGATGTCGCTCTGGTGCGATTCCATTTTGAAACCGGTATGCGTTTTGGCGGTGAACATGCGGCGCGATTTGTTTTTCCCATTGGTGGTTACGGGAATTTCGTCGAAGTGAAATGCCTTGGTGCGCATCACCGGCAGCTTTTCGACAGAGTTATCGGCTGCTGGCTGTGTCTCCTGCGGCGTCGATTGCGCCGAGGCACCCACCGCGGCAAGGGCGGGAAGCAGACGGCCTAGGTCTCTTCGCGAGTATTTCATAGCGGGGTCTCCTCTCCTCTATTGGGACGAGAACACTATACACCTCGCCGGTCCCGACTTCCAGGCGGATGGCAGTGACGACAGTGACACAATGTGGAGGTCAGGCTCCTTCCTCCCGGGGGCATGGCGTGATATATATGTTGCGGCGTTCGGAATCACACAGCTTTCTGGATCGCGTACATACTCTGGCGCTCATATGCGGCAAACCGGATCCGACTCTATCCGGAGTGGTGGTCGATACTTGACCGTGGTAACTATTACGCTGGCAGCGGCCGTCATGGCGTCTCCACGAACTTCATGCGCACAATCGGCCGATAAACGGTTCGATGTGGTATCAGTAAAGCCTAATAATTCCGGCCAGGTGTGGGCAACTGCATCGCCGATTAAGGAGCGCGTGGGACGGTATACTGCGCGAAATGTAACCCTCAAGAATCTAATTACTTGGTTCTACGACGTCAATGAAAGCCAGATTATAGGAGGCCCTCGGTGGCTCGAGACGGACCGTTTCGATATCGACGCTGTGGTAGATGGTCAGCCGACACGCGAGGAGGTCATTCAGATGTTGCGCGCACTCCTCGCCGATCGGTTCAACCTCGAGTATCACTCTGATACGCGGAATATTTCTCGCTATCGCCTGATCGCGCCCAAAAAGGGCTTAAAGTACGGGGAGCATATAATGAGGTCTGACAATAAGGATTGTGGTGCAGTGCCGACTATGGTAAACGGCTGTCGCGGTATTGTATTTGGCCCACAAACTCTGTCTCTGGAGCATGTAGGTTTTGCGGAAATAGCCCAGAACTTAGCGGCTATTACGGGCCAACCAGTAGTGAATGAAACAGGTTTAGCGGGGAAATACAATATCACATTGGATTTAGACTTGGCGCATTCCTCTAATGATCCCTCGGTGTCTATCGGTGACGCCATTATCATTGCTCTTCGGGAACAGATTGGTCTTCCTATAGAAGTGACTAAGGGAGCAACTCGAGCACTAGTCATAGATCGTGCTGAGCGTCCTACAGGCAATTAAACGGCGTTACACGACACCCTCACCCATCAGTTAGGTACTAAGTCCCTTCCAAGCGCTCACTGGATCACTGCGGGTTTGATGTTGAACGTGAGCTAGCGTTACCTGCCCGTGGCGAGACGGATGCGCTGACCCGTACGTAGCGCCATCGCATCCGCCCGAATCGGGTACCGGCAAACGTTGAAGGGAAGTCTCTTTTACAGAGAGAAGCAATTAGTTCTCATAAAGACTTCGCATATCAGCAGATCAGTCGAACACGGTCAGGCTCCGATGAATGCGAGCAGATCCGAAATGAAACGCTCTTGGTGGGTCAAAATGATCCCATGAGGAGCGTCCGGATAGACGATCAGCCTGCAGTCCGAAATCAGTTTCGCAGTTCGGGCTCCTGTCATCGCAAGAGGTGCACTGGCGTCTTTGTCCCCGTGCACGATCAAAGTCGGGCACTTAATTTTCCTCAGATCAGATCGAACATCCGCAACCGAACTGCTCGCTCGAGTCGCCAGAGCAACCGGCAACGAAACGTTCATCATCATGTTCTTGATCCAGGTCCGCGTTTCCTGGGTGGTATTGGGGGTGAAGAACGGCCCCTCGTTCTCGGCAATCCAATGAGGAAAGTCGCGCGCGATTAATTGGGTTTGCGCCTCGATCGCTTCTTTAGGCCATCCCTCGGGATTGTCCCCCGTTTTGGTGGAAAACGGAGTTGCGGGAGCGACGAGCACAAGTCGCCCGATACGGCCTGATCCTCGCGTCGCGCAATAGCGCACCGCCTCGAAGGCTCCCATGGAGTGGGCTACCAGCACAGCGTCGGTTCGCTTGAGTTGCTCGATGATCGTAGACAAATCGTCTACCAGGGTGTTCAGATCATAACCGGTGCCCGGAGCATCGGAGCGGCCGTGCCCCCGGCGATCGGGAACCACGCATCGTAGGCCATGTGCGGTCAGAGCGGCTATATGGCTGCCCCACACATTCGAAGAGAGAGTCCACGCGCTCAGGAGTATGAGTGGGCGGCCTGATCCCCAGTCTTGTACAAAGAGTCGTGTCCCATCTTGTGAGTCAATGAATGACCGTGGACCCATAGGCCGGCGCGATTGTTCCGTCTCCGCTTGCGGGAAAAGGGAAGGCGTTTGCGTGAAAGCCGCTGCACAGGCAGCGCTTCGCATCATTAAACGGCGGTTCAGTTTGAGCATGAAACATCTCCTTCGTCGGTAAGGCTTCGTTCAACTTCATTTACATTGTGGGAGTGAAGGAGCAATCGGGCAATTACGTCTGAGGTAATTGAACCCCGGTAAACTCGTAGGTGAATCGCATGGCCGGCGCTGCCCAAACCGTAGGCGAATTTCTCCGCTCGTGGCGGCAACTCCGCCGCTTTAGCCAACTCGAACTTGCCGTCGACGCGGAAATATCCCAAAGGCATCTCAGCTTCATCGAAAGCGGGCGTGCGGCACCCTCGAGGGAGATGATTCTGCATTTGGCTGAACACCTTGACGTCCCTTTGAGGGAACGGAACGCCATGCTTCTCGCCGCGGGGTACTCGCCTATGTATCGCGAGCGCCGGTTGGATGACCCCGAGCTGATACACGCGAAAACCACTCTGGAGTTCTTATTGAGAGCGCATGAGCCTCATCCCGCCTTGACTGTAGACCGGCACTGGAACATTGTCGCCACAAATCGGGCGCTCGGACCGCTGTTAAATGGCGTCGCCCCGGAGCTCCTCAAGTCCCCTGCAAATGCACTGCGTATCAGCCTACATCCCCGTGGGCTCGCTCCGAATATTCTGAACCTCCGTGAGTGGCGCGGGCACTTGCTCGATCGGCTCCGGCGTCAAATTCGAATCACTCGCGACCCCGCACTCGATGTTCTCCTGAGCGAATTGCGCAGCTATCCGTTACATTCGAGTGAATGCCCGGCCGGCTCTAACGGCACTTTAGCCAACGAAGTTGCCGTCCCTCTTCAATTGAGGACGTCAACTGGAACGCTCAACCTTATTAGTACAGTTACAGTATTCGGCACCCCTGTTGAAATTACGCTGTCAGAATTGACGCTTGAAGCCTTTTACCCCGCGGATGAGGAGACCGCACGGATTTTGGCAGGCTTCCAGTGATGCATCTGTCTAAAGGTCAAGCGACTGCAAATGTTACGGCCGGCTCCCAACCGAGCTCAGCGTGAGTCCGACCACATAGCTCCGATGGGGAACGCGCGTAATGAACTCTCGAATGCCGGCAGCAACTACAATAGCCTTCAGATGGGTCTGTTGCAGCGCTTGAGCCGCGGTGGACGCTCGAATCTCGACGATTCGCGCGCACCCGACGCCGTGAGCCAGCCCGGCTCTTCGGACACCGGCGCACGGCAAATTCAGCTCGGATTGAAGATGACGTGGTAGTCCGCGCTGCAACTGCCGTCGCCAAGCTCCGGACAGAAATCCGGGAGTATCCTTTTCCCGAGATCCCGCCTGATGCAGGCATCTTGAAAGTGGAAGCGGCGGGCGTTTGCGGCAGTGACTGGCATGCTTATAACTCCAACCGGCCACCGCGCATCATGGGTCACGAGAACGTGGGCCACATCTATAAAATCGGGCCCGTTGCTGCGCGCCGCTGGGGGTTGCGCGAGGGTGATCGCGTCGCCCTGGAGGAGTACTTGCCGTGCGGGCGCTGCAGCCTCTGCCGTTCCGGGGAATTTCGTCTGTGCGAGCAAACGGAAGCGCGCCGGCCGGGCGCATTGCGCTACGGTACCACGCCGGTCTCCGAAGCACCGGGACTGTGGGGTGGCTACAGCCAGTTTCAATACCTGCATCCGAATTCTGTTTTCCATCGTGTCCCCGACGGCATCCCGGCGGAGATAGCGGCACTCTGCCTGCCGCTCGGCAATGGCTTTCAGTGGGCCTACTTGGAGGGGCGTGCCGGTCCCGCCCACTCCATTCTGATTCAGGGACCTGGCCAGCAGGGCCTGGCCTGCGTGGCGGCAGCAAAAGCGGCGGGTGCGGATTGCATCGTGATCAGCGGCTTGGATCGGGATCGCGAGCGGTTAGCGGTTGCTCAAGCATTAGGCGCCGATTACGCCGTCAACATTGAAGAGGAAGACCTCGAAGCGCGTGTTCGCGAGATCACTGCCGGCCACGGGGTCGATCTCTCGATCGACACGGCGGGCGCGAGCGATACGTTGGTAAAAGCCATGCGGTTGACGCGGAAGTCTGGCACTGTGTTTTTTGCGGCGGCTCCGGAGACGATGCCTGCTATTTTCCATGTGAGCGACCTGTTAGCCCGGCGGCTCACTTTAAGGCCCTGCCGCGGTCACAGTTTCGCCGCCGTGGAACTCGCCCTTCACTACATCGCTTCCGGCCGATTCCCGTTGGAACGAATGGCCACGCACCGTTTCGGGCTGAGCGATGTGGATCTGGCGGTGCGCTCGGTAGGAGGGCAGGGAGTTCCGGGAGCGATCCATGTAACCGTGCTGCCATGGGAATAGAGATGAATCCAAACCATATGGTCGCAGTCCATGATTTCTCGCCTGAGACGCTTGCGGCCGTGGCGGCGCATTTGGAAGCTTCGACCGAGTTTGAACACCTCGTTTACCGCGAAGCCGAGCTGGATGCGATTTGGTCGCTCACAGGATTTGCCCCGGCGCAACACGCGGACGCACAGCGCTTGCATGAGGCGGCGCACCGCGCGCACGATCTGGTGGGCGAGGGCTGGCCGCAAGAAGCCGCGGCGCTATTGCGCGCATTCCTTTGAAGGAGAAGCATTCATGTTGTCGCGCGAAGAGAGCGAGCTATTGACGAGGGCCGGGCCAGGCACGGCCGCAGGCGACTACTTCCGGCGCTTCTGGCTTCCCGCGCTACTGGCAACCGAGGTGCCCGCACCCGATTGTCCACCGGTGCGGCTGCGGATCTTGGGTGAGGACCTCGTCGCGTTCCGGGATACGGAAGGACGCGTGGGCATGGTCGACGAGTACTGCCCGCACCGCCGCGCGAGCCTTTTTTGGGGCCGCAACGAAGAGTGCGGCTTGCGGTGCGTGTACCACGGTTGGAAATTTGAAGTATCGGGCGCCTGCGTCGATATGCCGAACGAGCCACCGGAGTACGGCCTCGATAACAAGGTCCGTATCGTCGCCTATCCTACGCGGGAGTATGGCGGCATCATCTGGGCTTATCTCGGGCCTGCGGAGCGGCTACCGGAGCTCCCTAAGCTCGAATGGGCCCGCGTGCCCGAGAGTCATCGTTACATCTCGAAACGCCGCCAGGAGACCAACTACCTCCAGGCCATTGAAGGCGGCATCGACTCCAGCCACTCAAACTTCCTACACGCCTCTGTCGATGCATTTCGCGTGACGCCTGATTATGTGGAGAAGGTGAAAAACAGCTCCAATCTGCGAGCCCGGTATCACCTCCTCGACCGCGTGCCGCGCTTTACGGTGAAGAAGACCGATTATGGCCTGGTGATTGCGGTGCGCCGGAATGCCGGAGAGGACACCTATTACTGGAGGCTGACGCAATTCCTGCTGCCCAGCCACACCATAATTCCTTACCAGAAGGGGTTGTCGATTCATGGCCACTGCTGGGTGCCGCGCGACGATGAGACCTGTTGGGTTTGGACCATGAGCTGGAACCCGGAGGCGCCGCTTTCCGCCGAGGAATGGAAAACCATACGCGAGGGGACGTTCGTACACGCGGATGTGGACCCAGTCAGCTTCCGGCCGTACCGCAACAAGGACAACGATTACCAAATTGACCGGGCCGAGCAGCGGAACCATTCAATGACGGGTATTCACGGCTTTGCGGCGCAGGACCAGGCCATACAAGAGAGCATGGGTCCGATTGTGGATCGCACGCGTGAGAGGCTGGGCACGAGTGACACAGCCATCATCGCGATGCGCCGTTTGTTACTGCAGCAAATGCGAGCGCTTCGTGATGACCAGGAGCCTTTCGCTGCGCATCACGGCGCTATTTACTGGGTGCGCTCGGCCTCTTTGCTTTTGAAACGGGATGTACCGTTCGATGAGGGCGCGCGCGATCTGGTGGCGGCCCAGGTGTAGCCTTGGCAGAAGAGGTATAGCGGTGGCAGAAAAAGCCGTGCTGCGTAAGGAGCCGGTGAGCGTGCCTTCGCCGGCGGCGAGCAGTTGGATCAAGCTGAGTGCTACGCTTGCCATTCCTGCCGCGCTGTGGTTCTTTCCATTGCATCTGAACCCGCGGGCGCAACACGCGATCGCCATTGCCTTTTTCATGATCCTGGCTTGGGCTACGGAAGTAATGGACCACGGGCTTACCGGGCTTATAGGTTGTTACTTGTTTTGGGCTTTGGGGGTGGCACGATTCGATGTAGCCTTCAGCGGGTTTGCCGATGATACGCCGTGGTTCCTGATGGGCGCCATTCTGTTCGGCACAATGGCGGCGAAATCGGGATTGGCGCGCCGGCTAGCTTATCTGGTGACCCTCCGCCTGGGCACCAGCTATTCGCGATTGTTGCTGGCCTTGATCCTCTCGGATTTTCTGCTGACTTTCCTGGTCCCTTCCGGCATGGCGCGCGTAACCATCATGGCGGCCGTAGCTGTTGGCCTAATCGAGGAATTCGGGTTGGGCGTGGGCAGTAACGTGGGGCGCGGCATTTTTCTGATCCTGACGTACACAGCCGGTGTGTTCGACAAAACCATCATTGCCGGGGCTGCGGCCATAACGGGCCGCGGCATCATTGAGAATATCGGCCACGCGGAGGTGTTGTGGAGCCGCTGGCTGGTAGCGTACCTGCCTTCCGACATCGTTACCATTTTGGTGGCGTGGCGGCTCACGTTGTGGCTCTACCCTCCCGAGAACGCTTCTCTTCCCGGCGGCATCCACTTTCTCCGAGCGGAGCTGCGGAAAGCGGGACCCTGGTCTCCGGTGGAGAGGAAGGTGCTCGCCCTGATGCTCGCGGCTATCGCCCTGTGGGCGACCGACTACCTGCACCATATCTCACCATCGATGATCGGGCTGGGCGTCGGGCTGTTGAGCGTGTTGCCGTTCCTTCGCATTCTTGACATCAATGATCTTAAAAGGCTCAACTTTCTCCAGCTCTTTTTCGTAGCTGCGGCTGTCAGCATGGGAAAGGTGCTGAGCGCCAGCAAAGGGCTGGACGTGCTGACCAACATCGTGTTTGCGTGGATGCAGCCGTTTGTGGGCCACACGATCATCTCCACGTTCGTTCTGTATTGGACAGGTTTTGTTTACCACATCTTTCTGGCCAGTGAAATCTCGATGCTCGGCACGTCCACACCGTTGCTAATGCAGTTCGCGCTCACGCATGGGTTGAGCACGCTCAAGCTGGGAATGATCTGGGTGTTTTCGTCCGGCGGCAAGATTTTCGTGTATCAATCGGGCGTGCTGATCATCGGCTATGCTTACGGCTATTTCCGGGCGAAGGACATTCTCCGGCTGGGCTTACTGATGAGCATCGTGGACTCGCTACTGCTGCTGATCGTGGTTCCGCTCTATTGGCCGCTGATCGGTATTCGATAGGCAAGGCATTCCGGCAAATCTGTCGAACGAATTGCAGATGGGGACAGCATCGCGCAGTCGCCTCCGGGGGAGCCGGTTGTGTCCGCCGATGCTTTAAAACACCAGCTTTGCCGCCACCTGCACGATCCGGTAGTCGCCGGCGTTCACTTGCAGGCCGCCGCCGATATTGCCGCTCTGGTCCGTGTTGATCAAGCCGTAAAGAGCCGAATTGAGCGGGACCATCGTGCCGCCGGCAGCGGTCGTGACAGGATTCCCGGGATTCAGGTGATTGGGAAGGTTGAAGGCTTCGCCCCGTAGCTGGAGAGAGATCCGCTCATGGATGGGGAAAGTGCGGGAGAGCGCCATGTTCAACTGGATCATTCCCGGGCCTTGCACAATCCCGTAGGCGGTTGTGCCGTAGGTTCCCAGCGGTGGAATCGCGAATGCCGCCGGGTTGAGCCAGTTTATGGTGCCGTTTCCGTTCGCCGATCCCTTATTGGCGGCATACGCATTGGGTAACACCTGATTAACGGTCTGGTTCGCTACGGTGGTGAGCGCGCGGTCGGTACCGGACACAATCGTGAGCCACTGCCCGCTGTGGATCTGGAGAATCGGCGCGATCTGCCAATCGCTCAGAAAACGACGTTCCCACGCATTCCTCAGCTTGGGCGAGGTGGCCACCAGATTCAGCACAAACTGATGGCGCTGGTCGATGCCGGGACAATTGCCGCGGAACGCGCGCCGGTTATAAGGCGGAGTGACGCCGCCGCCTTGCGGGGGTTGCTGGTCGTAAACATCGCCGATGCAGTGTGACCACGTGTAGTTGGCGTTGAACACGACGCCATGGGAGAGGGCTTTCTGAACTACCAGGTAGAGGCCGCCGTACTCCTGTGTTCCGCTGTCCAACACCTGGGAGATCCCGCCGTAATACTGCCCTTGCAGCGGATTCTGCATATATAAAGGCCGCCGGAAGTTCTGATTCGCGGTAGTGGAGCAGGTGGGATAACTCTGACTTACGACCTGGCCTGAGGCATTGACGACCTGCAGCGTACATGGGCCGAGTCCGAGAAACACGGCGGGATTGAGATAGGTGGACGTCACCATATGAATCACGCTGTTGCCGATGTAATTCACTTTGAATACCCAGTTGCCGATCTGCTTTTCGACGGCGAGATTCCACTGGTTGGCATACATCGGTTTAAAACCTTTGTTGGCGAAATCGATGTAGCCGCCGCCGGTTGGAAAGGGTGCATTCTTAGCTGCCGCTCCGATGCCCGCTACCGCAGAGAGTGCCGGAATGGGATCTTGCCCCGGCGGAGAGAATCCAGGCACGCCTCCATAGGGGCCCCAGAGGTTCGAAAGATTGGTAACGAAAGCGGAGATGTTGTCGCCGAAGGGCGGACCGAATGACATCTGGTTGGGGTAGAACATGTGGCTGCGGTCCTCGTACATACCGTAGCCGGCGCGGATGACCATCTTGCCATCGCCTTGCGGGTCCCATGCCAGGCCAACGCGCGGCAGGAATTTGTGCCAGTCATCGCACTGAAAGCTGTTGCCGCAAGGGTAATAAGGATCGCCCGGAAAGATTACGCCCGCTGGAGCATTGGTGAAAACGGGGCTGTGATAGCCGGCCGTGAAGAGGGCAGGCACCACGTCGTGTATCTGCCCGTATTTGTTGTACTGGCCCAGATATGGCTCCCAGCGCACGCCATAGTTGATGGTGAGTTTGCGGCTGGCTTTCCAGGTATCCTGAGCGTAGGCCGACAGATACCATTGGCGGTTATAGAAACCGTAAGCCGTGCCCTGGCTGAACCCGCTGGGCAGGCCGAGCAGCATGTCCACCATGCCAAGGCCGGTACCCGTGCTGCCGTTGAACGTCATGGTGCCCACGGCGTTCAGACCAGACCAGTAGTTCATTTCCTGCCAGTAGGCGTTTCCGCCGAACAGGAACTGGTGCGACCCTCTCACCCAGCTCACATCATCGGTAATGGAAGGGTTGGGGCCATTGTGAGATGCGCCCGGAACGGAAGCGGAGGTTCCCACGTTAAACCCGAGGCCGCCGCTAATGGTTGTGTCCACGATGTTTCCGCCGATGGGCGTGTAGTTTGCCCCGAAGGTTCTCCAGGAGGCGTAATTATCGGGGATCTTCAGGACGTTGGTGCGGCTCGCGGAAATGCGAAATGAGTTGACCACATTTGACGTGAACAGATAGGTGTCGCCGATTGCCAACTGATAATCCAGATCGTGTACGCCGTAGGTATTGATCGTGAGCGGGTTCTTTCCGTTGTAGGTGGATGGAGTATTGAGATTTCCGAGGGCCACGCGGCCAAAGATGGTCTGCTTGGAACTCTTGGCGTAATCGATTCTGCCCACCGGCAAGTCCTCATCCAGATTCGACGTGTAGTTCACCAGAGTTGTGCCGCAGCCATCGTTGGGAACGGGCAGTGTCTTGGCGAAACCCAAGGCCACGGGATTGAGCGATGCCGCATTGATTTGGTTGTTCTGGAACCCGAGTGAGGCAGGCAGGGTCTTTTGTGTGCCCTGGCAGGCGGCCGAAGCGAAGTAGGAGAAATCGCCGGCCAGCATCTGCTGGGTGGGCACGTATTCGTAGGTAGGTGGAGAGATCGAACGCAGGTCGGTTCGCTGGTATCCGGCAAAGAAGAACAGCTTGTCGCGGATGATCCGCCCGCCGATAACGCCGCCGAACTGATTGCGATTGAGTTGCGTGCGGGTGGGGTTGAAGAAGTCGCGTGCGGTTAAGTCGGTGTTGCGCAGAAACTCGAAGAGATCTCCGTGAAAGTCATTGGTGCCGGACTTGGTGACTGCGTTTACGGTGGCGGTGGAGTGATAGCCGTATTGGGCCGGCAAGGCGCTGGTTTCGACCTTGAATTCCTGCAGGGCATCGGGGAATGGAATCGGCAGGGCGAGGTTGTTGTAAGGATCCTGGTAAACCGTTCCATCCAATTGGTAGCCCACGCCGTTACCTTGTCCGCCGGCAACGGAGACGACCACGGTCGGGTAGTTGCGGACAGTGTTGATGGCGCCTGCGCCCGGAGCCGAAGCCATACCGGCCAGGAACACAAGTTCGATAGGCTGCCGGCCGTTCAGAGGCATCTCGGAAACACGCTGATTATCGACCACCTGCCCCACGCCGGTGGAGCGCGTTTCCACCTGGGCGGCGTCGGCTTGTACGGTCACCTGCTCACTTACAGCTCCGACTTTGAGCGCAATATCGATGGCGGGGTTGCTATCCACCTGTAAGACGATTCCCGACTGCACGTACTTCACGAAGCCTTCTTTGGTGACTTCGAGCAGGTACGGACCGATGGGAAGGTTGGGGAGAACATAGCCGCCATCCGCGGCCGTGACTACCGAACGGACGGCGCCCGTTGCCGTCTGCGTAGCTTTGATTTCGGCGCCGGGAACCGCGAGTCCGCTCTGGTCTCGAACGCTGCCGGAGATCTGGGACGTGGCCTGAGACCACAGCGCAATGCTGAAAAAGCATAGACAAGCGATTGCTGCCGGTAACCGCATTGGTAACCCCTCAATCTTGTTCTCTCAAGAATATATCCTTTTCTCAAAACTAATGCGCAATGCAAGCTGCAAAAGCCGCGGCTGATCCAGCGTTTCACCCGCCCGGCCAATCGGGATAACTTACGTGCGAATTAGACCGGACAATCCACATGCTAATAACAAAGGAGCCAAATAGAATTGACTCCTTCTATCCTCATTGATAAAATGCCTATCGCTCAGCACTAACAACGGGTCTCCACTCGCAATAGACAGGGGGAATTTATGCGCCGATTTACCGCGTCAGAGATAGTGTGCGCCATGATTGCTGCAGGCGCGTTGTTTGTTACCCCAGTCCCGTTGGGAGCGCAGGCAACTACGGGTGAGATTCACGGCACGGTTGTAGACTCGACTAATGCCGTTGTTCCGAACGCCAAGGTTACTCTCACCAATGAAGGGCAAAGCGCGGTGGTCCGCGATGTTTCGACGCTGTCGGATGGTAACTTCCTCCTCACCCCGTTGCTCCCCGGCACTTACTCGCTGAGTGTCGAGGCCGCGGGATTTAAGAAGTACACTCAGACCGGAATCGTGCTGAACGTCAACGACAAGCTGGGATTGCCTGCAATCGTACTGGAAGTCGGCCAGGCCGCGGAAACCGTCAGCGTGCAAGCCAACGCCGTCGCTTTAGAAACAGTGACAGCCGAGCGATCGGGTCTGGTGAACGGAAGGCAGATGGTAGATCTGCCGCTGAACGGCCGTAATTACACCACTCTTCTTGAGACCATTCCAGGTGCCGCGGGCAACTTCGGCGGCAATCCAAATGTCAACGGTCAGAGCAACTTCCAGAACAATTACACCGTCGATGGCCAGACCGTTACGGATATCGGCGTCAATCAGCAGTTCGCTTACAGGGTGAATGTGGATGCGATCGCTGAGTTGAAGGTATCGACTAACAGCCAGGCCGCCGAGTTTGGCCGCGCTTCGGGCGCGCAGATCCAGACAGTCACAAAAAGCGGTACGACGCAATTTCATGGTACCGGGTGGTGGTTTAAGC
Source organism: Terriglobia bacterium (assembly GCA_019242155.1). Lineage (GTDB taxonomy): Bacteria > Acidobacteriota > Terriglobia > Bryobacterales > Bryobacteraceae > PSRJ01. The sequence continues at coordinate 18,760 of JAFAWA010000055.1, forward strand.
GCGGCGAGTTCATGAATGCGAACGACTTTATCCGCAACTACTCGGGCGCGCCGCGCAGTATCTATCGCTTCATGCAGGCGGGCTTCAATGTTGGCGGCCCGGTAATTCTTCCCTGGGGGCTGAACAAGGATCGCAACAAGCTGTTTTTCTTTGCTTCGAACGAATGGGGAAGGTCGGAGACGCCGACCAATCTGTATCAGATCACGGTACCTACCGCGCTCGAACGCCAAGGTAACTTTCAGGACGCGGTAAACGCGGGCGGCGTAGTTCAAACCGTCTACAATCCGAGCACGCGAAGCGCGGCCAACCCGCAGGGAACGCCCTTCCCCAACAACATCATTCCCCAAAGTCTGTGGAGCCCCTATGGACCGCAGGTCCTCAACTGGCTGCCTCTGCCGAACGTGTCGAACAACCCCGCTTATAATTACCAGTCGCAGGTGCCGGCTTCGGCGCCGACCTACGATCAGGTCTATCGCGGCGATTACAACATCAACGATCGGTGGCGGGTTTACGGGCGCGGCATCATCAGCAAATCGACTCAGAACAATCCTTACGGCCGCGCCGATTCCGGCAACCTTCTTGGGCTCTCCCCTCTGTACGCGCCGACTTACGGTTGGGCGCTCAACTTTGATGTGGCTACGATCCTTAGTCCCACGCTGACCAACGA
>JAFAWA010000121.1 GCA_019242155.1 Terriglobia bacterium
GGAGCGATCGGGCGAAGGGCAATGGGTCACCAGTTCTCTATTAGCCGCCCAAATTTTCCTGTTGGATTTCCAGGCTTCGCGCTGGCTGAATGACGGCGAAGTGCCGCGTCAGGCCGGCAACAATCACCCGACAAACATTCCCACCGGCGTGTTCCGCACCGCGGATGGCCATATCAACATCGGCGCGAGCGGACAGAAAATGTGGGAGCGTTTGTGCCGCGTGATCGGCGCGGAGGAGTTGCTCGAAAAAGCCGAATTTGCTACGGGCGCCGCGCGTTCCCGTAATCGGGATGCGCTCACGCCGGAAATCGAAAGCCGCCTGGCCACCGCGGAGAGCGCCGAATGGATCGAACGATTGAACCAGGCTGGTGTTCCGTGCGGGAACATCTACTCCATCGATCAAGTCTTCGCCGACCCCCAGGTTCGCCATTTGGAGATGGTCGCTAGTGTTCCTTCGCCGCATTACGATCCGTTGCGCGTCGTGGCCCAACCCGTGCGCCTCTCTCGCACGCCCAGCGAAGTTCGGTTGCGGCCGCCGGAGTGCGGCGAGCACACCTGCGAAATCCTTAGCTCGATGGGCTATTCGGCCGAGGAAATTACGCAATTGCGGGCGCGGCAGATCGTCTGAGCGATGGATAACAAAATTCTCTCCCAAATTGACGGGGCAGTGGGGTTCCTGACCTTCAACAACCCCGAGCGGCACAACGCGATGTCGCTAGAGATGTGGCAGGATGCGGCTACCGCGCTCGAGTCCTTGACCCGGCATGCCGCTGTTCGCGTGATCGTGCTCACGGGAGCAGGGGGGAAGGCGTTCGTCTCGGGCGCCGACATTTCCAAGTTCGATAGCGAACGGTCGAGCGCCGAAACGGTAGCTGTTTACAATGAGGCCGTCGAACGCTTTTCCGAAGCCCTTCTGGAGTGCCCGCAAGCCACCATCGCCATGATTCGCGGCTACGCCATCGGAGGCGGCCTGGGGATCGCGGTCTGCTGCGATCTGCGAATCGCGACGGAGCACTCTCGTTTCGGAGTCCCCGCGGCCAAGCTGGGCCTGGGATACGGGCTCGAGAATCTGCGCCGGCTGACGAACCTGATCGGGCCGCAGTTTACGGCGGAGATGCTGTTTACGGCGCGCCAGTTCGACACAGCCGAAGCCGCTGCCATGCGCCTCATCAATCGCGTCCTTCCCGACGCCGCTATTGAAGCCTACGTCCGTGAAATGGCCGAAACCATTGCCGGGAACGCTCCTCTCACCATACGGGCCGTGAAGGGAATTTTACGCGAGCTGCTGCGGAATCCATCCGGACCCGATTCTGCCGAGTGCGAATCGTTGGTAAGAGCCTGTTTCGAGAGTAACGACTACCGCGAAGGCCGGCGCGCTTTCCTGGAAAAGCGCAAGCCGGTCTTTTCTGGAAAGTGATTCGTGGCGACTTCTGACTTTACATCACAAGGTATTTTTTAGTTTAAATACCATGAGGACTCCAGACATGTCTGCTGATACCGGATATTCGCCAAGTCTGAGTGAGCGTCTCCCTGAGCCTCAGATCCAGTAGGCGGAGCGGCTCGAAAACGACCAGGGCAATTTTTGCAACCTGACTGAAAAAGGTTCTAATGCATTTGCGCCCACGCCCGCCAATGCCGGGCGCATCCGCAACGCGGGGGTCGGTATTCTGGAAGGACCGGGAACCATCTCGGTCTCTGCCGGTTTGTCGAAAACCTTCGCGATCCGGGAACGCGCCCGGCTCCGCTTCGAATCCACATTTACCAATGCTATAAATCACACTAACTTCGCTCCGCCGTCGACTTATGTCAGCAGCCCGGAAACATTCGGCGCGCTGCAGTCCGCTCAAACCGCCGGCCAGGGAGGAAACCGGACCGGACAACTGGCGCTCCGGTTAGATTTTTGATTTAGATCGAATCAGAAAGGAGAGCAAATGCCTATCTATCAGAGCATGCAGCGCGTGAGGTTCTCGAGCGCGGATGGCTATGAGAGGTTTAAACTGCTTTTCGGGGAAGTCCGCAATCAGTTAAAGACCTTGCCCGGATTTCTCCACCTCACCTGGTGGGTTCATCCCCGAGATCCCTCCTGGTACAACGAAATCAGCCTGTGGACCAGCTTTGAAGCGCTCAAGGACTGGCACATGAACACGTATCACAAGCAGGCAAAAGCGTGGGCGGTTCGCAGCGGGGCCATCATGGAAGATATCATTACCAACTTTGAGTTGAAAAATACTCGACTCATCCGAGTCTGCCCATGTTGCGCCAATATCGCCGACAAGCCGTACGACCTGCACCGCGAGCAGGCAGTGCTTGCGGAGCCATGCCCGAAGTGTGGATTCCAGTTTCCGGTAATGCCGGAGACACCGGATAGCACGGCTGTGTTTAAGGACGTTTCGGTGGAGTCTGACTACCCCGCGGCGAACGGCTTGAAAGTGCCGGCCGAAGCCAGTTAGGCGCTTAGTATCTTACCCCGCGTTTCAGGCAATAGAAATGCGGCCGCGGCCATCGTTACATAAGCAATCCCAGCGAATAAGCCGATGGCCTCGCCCAACGGCATGGTACGGGAAAGGATGCCTACCAATGTAGGAAAGAGAGCGCCCGTGGCACGCCCCGCGTTGTAGGCGAATCCCTGTCCTACGCCGCGTACCCGCGTGGGGAAATGCTCCGTGAAGAACGGCCCCATGGCGCTGAAAACGCCGGAAGCAAAAAAGCCCAGAGGGAAGCCCAGCACCAGCATGGCCCAGCTGCCGAAGGGAATCATGGTGTAAGTGACTACGATCGTCGCGGCGCCCAACGCGAATACCAGAAAAGTCAGCCGACGGCCTATGCGGTCCGCGACGAAACCGGCTGTCAGATAGCCGCAGAAGGAGCCGGCGATGGACACCGCAAGATATCCCGCGGAGTCCAGAACCGAGAGCCCGCGCTCGGTTCGCAGATAGGTCGGCAGCCAGGTTGTCACCGCATAGTAACCGCCCTGAGCGCCAGTACCCATCAACCCACCGAGGAGAGAAACTCGCAGCAGCGGAGGGCGGAAGATTTCGAAAAACGAGGGATTCGCGCCGCGAGCCTCGCTGTGCGTGCGCGACAGGACATAGACCGGCGCTTCTTCCACGTACCGGCGCACCCAGAAGACTAACAGCGCGGGAGCGATTCCCACTAAAAACAGGATTCGCCACGCTGTCGACGCGGGCAACACGGAAAAAAAGAAGGCATAAAGCAGTGCAGCCGCGCCCCATCCGACGGCCCAGCCTGCCTGCATCAGCCCGAGCGCCTTACCCCGGTGCTCCGGGCGGATCACTTCGCCCAGAAGCACGGCGCCCGCGGCCCACTCTCCGCCAAATCCAAAACCCATGAGAGCGCGCGCTATAAATAACTGCGTGAAGTTCTGCGCCAGGCCGGAGAGGAAGGTGAAACACGCGAACCAGAGAATCGCCAACTGCAGCGTACGCACGCGCCCATACCGGTCGGCAAACCATCCGGCCACCCAACCGCCCAACGCCGACAATAGGAGCGCGGCTGTGCCCAACAGGCCTGCCTGACTCCTCGAAATTCCCCAAATCATCATGAGCGCGGGAATCACGAAGCTGTACAGTTGAACGTCCATCGCATCGAGCGCCCAACCGCCTATACATGCGGCGCAGGCCCGCTGCTCGCGCGGCCCAAGTTCCCAAAGCCATGCCATCGGCCGCCGCCGAACGGGAGCGATGATTGTGTTTGGCGTGCCCACTATGCGGATGCCGGCGAACCTGCTTTCCGCCCCCACAGGCGCGCGGAGGCGATGTCGGCTCCCTCGCGCAGCGCCTTCAATTTCAGCCACACGGCCGGTTCGATGACCCACTCGCGGTTAGTAAATGTGCCGAACCCGCAATCGGTGCCCGCGATAACCCGCTCGCGGTCTCCCACCGCGGCCACCGCTTCCTGAATTCGCCGCGCCACCACTTCGGGATGCTCGACGATATTCGTCGTCGTATCGATCACGCCGGGAATTAGAAGCATGTGCTTCGGGAGAGGGTAGCGGCGGACAGCTTCGACTTCATGCTGATGCCGCGGATTCGCCATCTCGATACTTAATGCGCCAACTCTGGCCTGGTATAGGACCGGGAGAATACGCTCGAGTGGGACGTCGAAGATATGCGGTCCATCCCAGTTGCCCCAGCAGCAATGCAGCCGTACGCGCTCGGGTGGAATGTTCGCTAGGGCGTCGTTGATGGCGCTCACATGGCGTTCGCATGCTTTCACAAACTGAGACTCTGAGAGGTCGCGATAAAACATCGCCCGATCCATCGCCAGATCCGGCGCGTCGATCTGGACCAGCAGGCCGCTGCGATGAATCGCCTCGTACTCATGCCGCATCTCCCGCGCCAGTGCGCTCAGGTACGAGTCATGCGAATCGTAATACGCATTCAGCATTGTGCTCGAGATAATGCCGGGCGAGGGCGCTGTGAGAAAGCACTCTTCGAAGGCTCCGGCTTCGGTGACGGTTCGCTGCAGACGCACGATCTCGCGTTCGAGCGGAGCCGTGTCAAGGTACCGCAGCGGGGCTTGCGCCTCCGGTGCGTTCTGCATCCGGCTGCGCTTCGGAAAGCGGCGCATCAATACTTCGACTAGTTCCGGAAACGCTTCGTAATCGCTGCCGCGCCGCCGCTTCGACTCCCCGCCGAAGCCCGACATCCGCTGCGGCACGTACGTCTGAAAACCGACCCGCTGCTGTTCGCCGTCATTTCCAACGTCGGTGCCGGCCTCCACCTGCTTTTGGACGACATGCCGCACCGCGCGATCCATTTCGTCCGATAGCCTTTGCGAGTCCACAGCAACGCCTTCTTCGCGTTGAATGAGCAGCTCTGAAAGCACCTCGCCGCGCGGCAGACTGCCCACGTGCGTCGTCAGGATCCGGTTGGCGGAAAGGATCATTGCAGGTTTTCAGTATACTAACGCCGCGAATGCAACAATGCCGGCCCCGGCCAGGGTAAGTAGCGAGAGAGTCGGTTATTCCGGCCGCGATGTAGCCTCCATTCGCGCGGATTCTTAGGAGTGCAACTCGCAAGAAAAAGCTGTAGTGTATCGTTATGGGCAACCAGTTCCGTATTGCTCTCGCGGGCGTGCTGTTTCTAGTTGGTGTACCGGTTTACGCGCATCATGCCTTTTCTACAGAATTCGATACATCGAAGCCAATCACGCTCGAAGGCGTAGTCACAAACGTCACCTGGGAAAACCCGCACGTCTTCTTCTTCGTGGATGTCGCAGATGTGGATGGGAATGTTGTGAACTGGAAATGCGAAACTAGAGGCCCGAACGGACTGGCCAAACAGGGCTGGACGAAAAACTCGCTGAAAGCCGGGGACAAAGTGACGGTCCACGGCTATCTCGCAAGAGACGCTTCCCACATGGTCGATGGGCGCAAGGTGACATTGGCGGACGGCCGTAAAATCTTATCAGGGCAGAATAATTGACACCTTCCGCGCGAGACTAATACGCGCACAGGTCCTCAAAATCGATATTCCCACCCGAAAGCACCACGCCCACGGACCGGATTTCCGCGGGCAGCCTGTGAAACAGCACCGCGGCAGCGGCAGCAGCCCCGCTCGGCTCCACCAAAATCTTAAGCTGGAGGAGTAAAAACTTCACCGTGGCCCGAATCTCATCGTCACTAACGAGTAAGATCCGCTCCACCAGCCGCTTGATTATGGGAAAGGTGAGCGCACCCGGTTTGGGCGACCGCAGGCCATCGGCTATTGTCTGCGGCTCGACAGATAGGCGCTGACCCGCAACAAAAGAGAGGAAAGTATCGTTCGCGCCCTCCGGCTCAGCGCCAAAGACTCGCAGGCGGGAGTCGAGATCCTTACCGATCGTCGCGCACCCCGAGAGAAGACCACCGCCGCCGACGGGCGTAATTAGGGCGTCGATGGGTCCGGCCTCCTTAAGCAGCTCCAGAGCGGCCGTGCCCTGACCTGCCATAATCATCGGGTGATCGAAGGGCGGTACCAGCGTGCCGCCGGTCTCTTTCAGCATTCTCTCGGCGATCTGTTCGCGGATCTCCGCAGACCGGTTGTAGCTGACGATCTGAGCGCCGTACGAACGTGTGGATTCCATCTTCGCCCGCGGAGCATCCTCAGGCATAACGATGGTTGCCGGCGCATGGACATGGTGGGCTGCTATGGCCGTCGCTTGGGCGTGGTTCCCCGATGAATACGCAACGAGTCCTCGAGCCAATACCGCTTCCGGAAGCGAGAGAATCAGGTTGGCCGCCCCGCGTATTTTGAAGGCTCCACCCGTTTGAAGGTTTTCGCATTTAAAATACGCGTGTGTGCGGGACTCCGCATCGAAAGCCGAAGAGGTTAAAACGGGAGTCCGGCGCGCCAGCGGCCGGATGCGCTCGGCAGCGGCCCGTACGTCACTTGGCCCGATCGCGAGCTCCATCGCTTCGAGTTTAGCGAATGAGAACGGGCTCCCGGCTGGAAATGGGCTTTGCGGGTGCCGTCTCAGCGGGCCGGCCAAGCCGATCCGAAATGATTTTAGCGTGGTACAGAATCTGCGGGTCTTTACTTCCGGTAGCGAGTGCCTTGCGAATTTCAACGTCCGCGCGTTCGTACTCGCCGTTGTTGGCTAGCGCCCACGCGTAACAATCGAGCGTGAAGATGTCGTGACGCCGCCCAATCTCTTGCCGTGCGACCTCCAGCGCCTTGACAGGGTCTTTCGCGTGATCAGTGTAGTATGCGGCCAGTTCGCGATTGGCGTTGTCTGCGAGGGCGGTTTCTTTCACGGCTAGATCCTCGAATATCCGAAACTCCTCCGCCGCGTCCTGCACCTGCCGATTCGCCTCTAAAGCTTCCGCCAGGGCATACAGATTTCGCGCGCGCGGAGCCGCACGGTACCTTTGGCTGAACAGCGACGCCGCCTCGGCGTAGCGAGCCTGCGCCATGCGAATCTCCCCAAGCACGCCCAGCGCATAGGAATACCCCGAAAACAGACTGAGCGCGCCGTTCGCGGATGCCTCAGCCCTTGTCAAATCGCCCGCGAGCAAATGCAAATGCGCTAACTGGGTTAAGTACCAGGCGCGATCGTCGACTTGTTCGAACGGGGTGGCCTCGTACGCAGCCCGTGCGGCCTCCATCGCGCCCGAAAAGTTCCCGTAAAGCTCCCGCAAATATGCCGCGCGAGCCATTCCTTCCGTATTACCGCGCCGCAGATTGAGCATCCACTGCGCAGCCGCCACTGCCTCTTTGTAATCGCCCAACTCCGTGTATGCGTCCGCGAGGTACCCGTACACGCTAACGTCATCCGGATTGCGCCGGTTCAGCTTCTTCGCAAGCTCCAATGCTTGCGCAAACTCCTTTTTTGCAATCAGCAAAGCCGCCTGGACTTTCTGCGTTTCGAAATTCTCCGGCGCCATCTCGAACGAGGTTTTTAACGCCATCTCGGCCGATTCGTAATCGGAACGATCCGAAGTTTCTCGGGCGCGCCGTACGTACGCCATTGCCTGCAGGTTGTAATACGAGTAGACGGTCGGATGTTTGGTGATCTCTTCGCCGGCCCTGCGGATCGCGATATCCGCGGGCGACGCGACGGAAACGGCCGGTTGCGCTACGGCGCACGCGGCGATTGACGCGAGCGCGGTGCAATACCGGGCGAACTCGAGAACTGTCACAAGTCTTGACTCCGATTGCGGGCTGCTATGGGCCGCCCGCGCATCCTCCAGGCGGCCCATAGTTGTTAGTTCAAAGGGCAGGCGCCGTTCGGCTGGGTGGCGCAACCCGTTTGACCGGGGCCCAGGTGGCTGCTGTTGCGGCCGCTGTAAGCAGGCGCGACGAACGGGAATGCGGTAAGCGGAGTAGTCGCCGGTACGTTGACGCCATCGCCGATTGCGGTGCCGTACTTTTTGCCGTCTACCAGGATGCCGGCAACTGCTCGCGAGGCGATATCTACAACATCGTCTGTAAGCCGCCGCCCGTTCGGGAAACCGGCGGTATCGCCGGCCAGGAAACCGAGGCGCTTCACCTGCGCGGCATTGGTGGGAGGAATGCCGGTGTTGAGCCGGAGCAGGTCCGCCACCGGCCCCGCATCTGTTGCCGAGCAGCCGGGGCAGATCGGCGCCTGATACTGGGCCAGAATCAAAAGGTCCGTACGCGGCGCCGGAGCCACGGGGACGCCGATCGACGAGAATACTTGGGCTAGTAATGGATTGAGGAAGAACTGTCCGAACTGCGCGTCGTTCTTCGGCTCATCCATACTCCAACGATCCTTATACCCGGTACCGATAATGAGCTCGTTTATTAGGGGGTTTCCCATGCGCTGTACCACGGACCACCCGCTCGTGTCCTGGCCGGCGTAAATATCTCCGAGCACGCTGATCTGACGGCGGGAAGTAGTTGCATAGGTGCCGATGACCGCCTGCTTATCGCTTGCCGGGTGGATCTTTCCATCCCGTGTCAACATCGAAATGGGAACTTCGAGGACAATTGAGTTGACGTTGAAACCGGCGACTGCGTTCGGAGCGTAGTTGTTGTGATCATCGCTATCCACAGCAGCGCTCAAAACGCCCCCGCCGGCCGCCATGCGAAAGTTCAGCGAGTCGAAGGCCGCGCCTAGATCAATAAAAAACGGGTCAGCCACCGTGCCCGCGAACACTCGAACCCCGTTCGATAGAGTGTAGATGCCCTGCTGTGCCAGGGCTGCGTAGCTCGGCATGGTTCGCGGCCCTACGTTGGTGGGAACGGCATAGAGCGTTTGGCCGAGCGTCAGATCTTCGGTATGTCCGTTAGCAATCATGGTGACGCTATAGGTCTGCCGGAGGCTGAGGCCCTCGGAGCCGGAACCGTCCAAGGCCGTAATCGGCGGGATGCCGGCCAGGTTGCCTGCGAATCCGGTGAACAGCGCGGGATTGCGTATTTCCGTATTGAAGCGAAACTGGAACGTGATATCCTCATCGCCGTCGTTGGTGTTGTCGACCTTCATCTCATAGAGCACACCGGGATCGAATGGGAAATAATTCGGCCCGTTAGAGGGCTCGAGGAAGGGGTCCACGTCGAGGATCATGATTACCCGATCGGGGTGCTCGGGGCTTACGAACGCGTACCAGTCCGTGATGTCGGCCTTTTGATCGAGTGCGGTGATGGGCGCCTCACGATGGCTCGCGGCCCAAACGGCCGGCGGGGAAAACGCCGCTCCCGCGCAGGCAATGGCAAATACGGCCTGGCGTATCTTTTGCAGGGTCATTCAATTTCCTTTCTGATGTTTTCGAAAACTGGTGCTTCATCCCCTATACGGGCATCATGGCGTCAGCGGATTTATCAGAAAGCAATCGAAGTTGAGAACGCTACATCCAAATGGGAGTGAATTTCGTAGAAACTGCTTGGACGGCGCGAGGAGAGGAGAACACCGCGCGTGCGCTAAGGAAACTCAAGCCGGTGAACTAGCTGGGCGGGAGGAATCCGCCGGAAACCGAAGTACGAGATGTGTGCCGTTCGACGGCTCCTGCCGGAGAGATCCGCCCAATTGCTTCGTCAGGATCTGAACGATACGTAAACCCAGCGATTCGTGCCCATCACAACTCGGTGTAGATCGGCAACCGATACCGTCATCTTCCACCGAAAGTTCGAAAAAACCGGGTTCTGTTTCGCGGAAGCCGATGCGAATTTCTCCATGCCGGTCCGCTGGGAATGCGTGTTTAAGCGCGTTTAGAACGAGTTCGTTCAGAATGAGCGCGCAAGGGACTGCGCGGTCCACTCCCAACTCGATCGGATCCAAGTCATTTTGGATGGTGATCCGCGCCGCGTTGCCGACCGCCACCGCACTCACTTCGAGCAGAAGCTGCCGCGCATATTCCGCGAAGTTGATGCGGTCCAGGATCTCGCCTCCGTACAGTTGATCATGGATCAGAGCGATGGAGCGGATTCTCTGGCGGCTTTCTTCGAGCGCATCTCTTACATCACCAGGTTCGCCTAAATCGATCCTCATGCCGAGCAAGCTCGAGACCACGGCCAGATTATTTTTGACCCGGTGATGAACCTCCTGCAGCAATACTGTCTTTTCCGCCAAGGCCGATTCCAGCCTGCGAATCGTGCTGCGTAAGGCCTCCTCGATCCGCCGGTGGACAGTTATGTCCCGCGTAACGGTTACCGCGCCGATAATCGAGTTGCCGCGGTCGCGGATGGGCGCCGACGAGGTCTCAAATACGCGATCCCCGGCCGTTTGCTCCACGTTAACAACGGCCTGCCCAACGAGCGCCTTCAGCGTTAGACTCGCTTCGATGCCTCCACAAATGTGGAGGTGCTCCATCATTTGAGAAACATGCATCCCAGTTGGATTGAAGCCGAAAAAAGCAATCGTCGCGGGGTTCGTCAGAATCACTTTTCCGGCGGTGCTGCAAACGAAAATGCCGTCCGGCTGCGCTGCAAATACGGCATTGAGCAGACTGTGGTCGGCCTCTACCTCGGCTAATGCTGCGTCAAGCTCCATGCCACTCTCACGGGCCCGCTCTTCGGCCCGTTTTCTGCCCGTAATATCTTGCGCCCAAACCACCGCCTTGGGCTCAGCGAGCGGAATCGGAGAGCAGGAAACCAGAAAACAACGGGATTGGTTGTGATCCTTGGTCGAAGGCGGCAGCCAAACTTCAATACTGTTGTGCCGCGATCCTTTCGTAAGAGTGTCGTGGATCACCCTGCATAAAAGGCAATTCGCGGAGGAGAGTCCGGCCGCCATTCCAGCGGGGCGAATATCGCCGCCGCAACATCCCAACACTTCTCCGGGAGCCGTAGCCGCGGTTGACACGCCAAAATTTTTGCTGAAGCCTGCGGAGAGGTCATCGCGTTTTTGGACTCGGAATTCGCTATCCACAACCAGCAAATGCACCGGCGCATTTTCGTAGATCGCAGACAACTCGGATTTGAGTTTAGTGAGTTGGCGATGCGCTCGTTTTAATCTCTCGAACAGGATGCTCGTAACCGTTCCGCCCACCAGCAGCGAAACGAGCCCCGCCGCCGCCAAACGGCCGCCGAAGTACGGCGGCGCCGGAACCAGCAGAGCTCCCAGCGTGCACGCGAACGTGCTCATTACACCGCCGGCCAGGCCTCCGATAGAAGCGCTCACCATTATGAAAGGCAGGTAAATAATGTACGGAAATAGCGTCGGGCAGTCTAGCGGGATCCGCGCGAACTGGGCCACCAGCGCCAGGAATAATCCCAACGCCGCGGCCATTCGCGGCGATACAGTTACCGACAACGCATCCGAAACACTACACCAAGCGGCGCGTATTAACTCAGTACCGGTGCGCATCGTCTAACAGAAGCCGGATCCTTCTGGCAAGCTCGGAGGTAGGGAATGGCTTTGAAAGCATCTGGAGGTTTTCGCCTTCCGGATGCGGGCTATCGTGCCGGTACCCGGAAATGTATAGCACCTTCACATCCGGCCGGCTAAGGGAAAGCCGTTCCGCGAGCTCCTTTCCGCTCCTTCCGGGCATTATCATGTCCGTCACTAGCACCTGAATCGGATCTGGATACGCCTGCGCGATCAGTTCGGCGTCTTCGGCATTCTTCGCTTCGAGCAGTTGCAGATCATCTCGCTCGAGAGAACGGAACATCAGGCGGCGAATTGGATCCTCATCTTCCACCAGTAAAACTGTAGGCGCCGGACCGCTGATTCCCTCACTTGCCTGGCAAGTTCCAATCGCCGGCAACAGTATGTCGAAGCTCGTGCCGCGCCCCGCCTCACTCGTGGCCCGAATGGTTCCCCCGCTTTGCGCGATGATGCTGTGGACGACCGATAATCCCAATCCAGCAACAGCCTCGGCGGATTCTTGGCCTTCGCCGGCAAATTTCGCGCTAGAGAACGGCTCAAAAATTCGCGGCAAAGCCGATTGCTCGGCGGCCTCACCGTTATTCGTCACACGCAGCCGCACGTAGGTTCCGGGCGCATGTTGGCGCGCTTGCGGACTTTGGGCTTCGATCTCCGTCAGGCTAGTAGTAATTTGTAATTCGCCGCTACCCGGCATCGCCGCGCGCGCGTTCAGTGCCAAGTTCAAAAACACCTGCTTGAGGCGGCTGCGGTCCCCCCAGACAAACCCCGTGCGGGAAGCGAGGTTCAACAGTAATGTCCGGCTTTCTCCAAGGCTGTTTCCGATTAAGCGCTGTAAATCTCGGACTACTTTATTCACATCCAGTACTTCCGGCCTTATTGCTTCCTGCCGGCTCATGGTCACCAACTGGCGAACCATGCCATCTCCCGTCGAAGCCGCTTGCTTGATCTGGGCCGCGAGCCTGCGATCGTCGCCCGAAAGCCGGCCGTATAATTCCTCCGACGAATCCATGACGACCATGAGCATGTTGTTGAACTCATTAGCCAGACCGCCCGCCATCCGCGAAACCGCCTCCATTCGCTCCGACTGCATCAGCCGGCCTTCCGACTCTCGGCGCGCGCTAATGTTCCGCAGCAACACAATCGAGCCCAGAAGGTCTTCCGAGGAACGGTTTTCAAAGCACTCTATCTCTACCGGCAGCGAGCTCCCATGTTTGGAATTGAGCGTGTAGGCCCGGTTTTCGTCGGGGAACAGATCGAACACCGGGTTTTTTGCATGCCGCTCAGTACCCTCTTCATAGAGCGCCAACACATCCATTAACGAGCGCCCACGTGCGTCGTGGTTGTTCCAGCCGGTCAGTTGCTCGGCCGCAGGGTTCATCAAAACAACTTCCCCAAGCGGATCACAGGCTATGATTCCAGCGCCGACGCTATTTATCGTGGTCGCGAGCCAGCCTTCGCTCGTTCGCACCCGGCACTCCATTTCGTGCTTATGAATCGCGATCTGAACCACGCTGCGCAGAGAAGCATCCCCGACCGGTTTCACCAGGTAACCGAACGGCTCAGTCAATTGCGCCCGCTGAATCGTTTCCTGGTCAGCATGTGCCGTGATGTAGACTACCGGGACTTGGAGTTCTTCCTTTAATCGTTCCGCGGTCACCACGCCGTCCATGGTGCCTTGTAGCCGGATATCCATGAGTACCAAGTCAAAGGGAATCTCTCTCGCATACCGCAGCGCCTCCTCTCCGGTGTGCGCAATCTCCGGCACCGAGTAACCCATTCGCTGCAACCTGCGTTGGGTATCGACCGCGATCAGCCCTTCGTCCTCGACTACAAGAATCTGCTTTTTCTTGCTATTCTCTGTGGCTTGCATAATCTCCCTGCCGTTCCGGCATGGGTTCCCACGTGGCGGGCGAGAGCCCATGCACCGCTACGAATTCCGTTCTAGCAGACATAAATCCAGCCGCAGCTTGGAGATTCCTCTAAGCCGTTTGAAATGAGTTGGAAGCTATGGAAAACAGGGTGTGACCGGGCGAGTTTGCATCCGGCAAAAAGAGCTCAGACCCACATCCGCCACAGTCTGTTATGCTGTTGGCGAGATACACCGGCGATCAGGTTTTCCAGTCTCCGTCGGGCACGCCGGCTTACCGCAAACAAATGTTCCCCATCCGCGATACCGAGCCGAGTTACTCCAAGCCCGTAGTCACCGTGGTCCTGATCGTCATCAACATCCTGGTGTTTCTTTTCGAGTTCTCCCTTGACTCTTATTCCCAAAACGCTCTGATTTTTCAATACGGCCTCGTTCCGGACCGCTTCCATTGGTCGAACGTACTCACTTCCATGTTTCTACACGGCGGTTGGATGCACGTCTTGGGCAACATGTGGTTCCTTTGGATCTTCGGCGACAACATTGAAGATGCTTTCGGCCACGCCAAGTATCTGCTCTTTTATTTGCTATGCGGCGTAGCCGCCGCGCTCACACAGGTCTTCTTCAATCGGTATTCGCGCGTTCCTATGGTGGGCGCCAGCGGCGCCATAGCCGGAGTTATGGGAGCCTACCTGGTCAAGTTTCCACAATCCCGCATACGCAGTCTCATCTTCATTCTTTTCTTCCTCACCACTGTCGACGTGCCTGCATGGATCATGCTCATTTATTGGTTCGGGATCCAATTCGTCAGCGGATTTGAGAGCCTTGGCAGCGCTCAGGTGGCTCAGGGCGGCACCGCTTTCTTTGCCCATGTGGGCGGCTTTCTCGTCGGTATCTTGCTCATCTACCTGCTCGGCACGCAGCAGACGTACCGCCGCCGCAAGGACATCTACTGGTAATCATGCGCCGTGTCATCCTGTACACGCGGGCGGGATGCTATCTGTGTGATGACGCGAAGAGTGTACTGGAACGGGCGCGCCTTAAGATACCGTTTGCATATGACGAGGTCGATATCGACCGCGATCCGCAACTGCAGCGGCTTTATACCGATCAAGTTCCAGTAATCAGCATAGATGGTGTTCAGGCATTCACATATCGAGTAGACCTTCCCGAGTTGTTGCGGAGACTGCGTTGAATCTGGACGTGCTGGCGATTGCGGCCCATCCCGACGATGTCGAGCAGACCTGCGGCGGCACACTGATCCGCATGGCGGAGGCTGGTTACCGAACCGGGGTCCTCGATCTTACTGCCGGCGACATGGGCACGCGCGGCACACCCGAGGAGCGAATCGCTGAGTCCCAGGCGGCGGCCAGGCATCTCCAGCTTGTTTGCCGCGATAACCTGCGCATGCCCGATGCGCGGCTCGAAAACTCCTTGCCTGGTCGCATCACCCTGGCAATGAAAATTCGCGAGTGGCGCCCGCGCGTAGTGATTCTGCCGTATTGGCAGGCCCGCCACCCGGATCACTACCGCGCCGGCGAAATGGGATATGAAGCCTGTTTTCTGGCTGGTCTTAAGAAACTCGATCCCTATTCAGAGCCTCACCGTCCGTTCAAAATCCTGTACTCAAGTCTGTACGCCGACGTGAAGCCTTCGTTCATCGTCGATATAAGTTCGCACTTTGAGCGTCGCATGGCAGCGCTCCTCAGCTATACCTCGCAATATGGAGTGGTCGGTCCCGCATCCAGTTCGGCCGAAGCTTTATTCCCAAATGAGGAAGAGATCCGCGAACGCCTAGGCGCCGTTGCCCGCTTTTACGGCAAC
>JAFAWA010000126.1 GCA_019242155.1 Terriglobia bacterium
TTTATGTTGGCTCGCCCAATAGCCGCGGACCAGATCGTAGTCGCTCTGGAGCGGACTATCTGTCAGCATGTTGACGATCTGAAGCGCCGAACGCCCGCCATACAACGGTTCGATCAGAGGCTGCTGCAGGCTTACGGTACCGTCAAACGCGCGCGCATCGCCCCAGGCTTCAAGATAATGCGCCTCCGGCAGATGCCACTGGCACTGCTCCGAAGTCTCGTCCTGAAGCTGGCTCAAATGTACCCGCAAGCGGGCTTTGCGGATGCGATCCTTCATCCCCATCTCGACCGGCGCATCGAATACGGGGTTGCCGCCGAGAATCAGCAATAGATCGACCGCGCCGCTATCGAGATCCCTCACGAGGTCTTGGAGCGAGGCGAGCTGATCGGTGGGATTGACCTCGAGCGGGTCGGTATAGAACACAGTCTTGCCCGCGTTGCCCAATCCGGCATTCATCGCGTGGGCGAGCGAATGCACTATGGGCGGTTGATATTCGCCTGCAATTACCAGGCTCGCGCCTCTATGCTGTTGGAGATCGCGCGCGATCGCTGCGGCTCGTTGATATATGCTTGCGTTCTCGCCCGATCGAGGTCCATTGGCCGCGCCCAGTGCAGTGGCCAGCGCCCAGGCGAACTCCTCCACCTCGCCCGCGCGCAGCGGGATGCGATGGTCGGCTCTGGTTCCCGTGGGTGTCGGCATCGGCTCGACTACATAGAGCCGGTTCATTTCCGTCTGATCACCGCGCACACGCCGGCGGGCGGCGAACTGGCGCGCATAGCGGAAGCTCGCGGGTCCGGTCGCGAGAAAATCGGAATCGAGCGACACGATCACGTTGGCGTTGGCAACGTTGTAATAAGTGTTCACGGGCTGTCCGAAGCTCTGAGAGGCGGCGGCGCGCGCGGCATGCGGTCCTGCCGGCTCCCATTGGTGCCACTTCAGGGCTGGATACAGCTTCTGCACCCGTTGGATCTGATCCGCCATGGCCGGCGACGTGAGGGTCTCGGTCAGGACATGGATACCCGCGCCCTGTCTCGAGGCGTGTTGCTCGAGCACCTCGCGCAGTGACGTGTAGAAATCGCCCCAGGCGCGGATCTCGCCGTTGAACAGCACGTTCTGCGAGCGATCCGGATCATAAAGGTTAAGCACGGAGGCCTGGAGAAAGGCATCCGCCGCGCCTAGAGTCGCCGGATGCTCGGGGCTCCCTTCAATCTTCGTGGGCCGCCCTTCATGGCTCTCCGCCAGCACACCTTTCGCAACACCGTGCATAGTCATCGAGGTGGCGTAGAACAGAGGACGCCCCGGAATCAGCTCCTCCGGCTGGCGCACATACGGAGTGATATGTTCAGTGGGCTGCCGCGTGCACGCCGCCAGACCGCCGAGGGCCAGCGACGCGCCCATCAACTTCAAAAAATTCCGGCGGCCTTCGACGCTGTCTTCGTCATCACTCCAGCCGATTGCCTGTTGGGGGAACTCCCGGTGCAGAAGCTCTTTGAACTCAGGCGCCGAGGCCAAATCCTCCAGGCTGCTCCAATACTCGCGCCCGCGAGCGCTCTCGAGCCGCGCGCGTACCGCGGCGAGATCCAGTTTTTTTGGTGATTCACTCATCGATGACAAGTCGAACAACTAGTCAGCACCCGGGCATCCTGTATGTGATATTCCTGCATCAGGCGGCGCCCGATCTCTTCCTGATTCCCCGCCGGCACGTAACCCATGGCGGTGATGGATTCGCGCGGGCGTACATATTGCTCCGGATGGCGGTGACAGTTTAAGCACCATTCCATGCGAAGCGAGGCCTCCTCCCACATAAGCGGCATTCTATCCACTCGCCCGTGGCAGCTCTCGCAGCCCACTCCTTTGGCGACGTGTATGCTGTGGTTGAAATATACGAAGTCCGGCAGGTCGTGGACGCGCGTCCAGCGAATGGATTGGCCGGTGCGGTAACTGGCGCGTACCGGTTCGAGAATAGGACTTGTGCGCCAGATCTGCGAGTGGCAGTTCATGCAAGTCTCGGTGGGCGGTATCCCCGCAAAACTCGATGTCTCCACGCTGGTATGACAATACCGGCAATCGAATCCCTCTCCCCCCACGTGGTGCGCATGGCTGAATGGGATGGGCTGCTCGCGGGGAATGTTTTGCCGGGTTACGTAATGTGAGCGATCGCCTTCGTACGTAATCCAGCCCGCCAAGCCCAGAACCAAAACCGCGCCAAACATCGAGACGCGCACAACCGCATTACTGCTGTGATGAAAAATTTGGGACATAATTTTTTTCGAGCCCTGACGCCGGCACTCGAATATTTAGACTTTCCATCCAGAAGACAGCTAATCGAGCCACCCTTTTACGCATTCCACCCCGGCTCAGGGCAGATGCCCCTCCCCACGGAAAATCAGAGCCGGTTACGAGAACTCACCATTGTAAACGAAACGCTTAGTAAAATCTTTGGCCGCTGCGGGGCCAAGGCGAGTACGCTGGACCGTATCAGGCTCAGCGCTGACCTGCTTTTGATCCGCATAAAAGGAAATCTTATTATTCCACAGCGAAACACGTACTCTGTACTCCGCAAATCGGATCTGATTTTCCAATCGATCAGGAAAATACCCCGCCGCCGACGTTATGCGAGTACGGTTACATTTTTTCGAGACCGCCTAAAGAATTCCGAGGGGCTGCCGATTACTCGCCTGAGTGAGGTGGCATGCCATCGTTTGAGACGAAGAATTTTGGACCGATCCCATATCAGCCGGAGGCCGTTTTGAAATTTCCCTGCGGGCTGCCCGGCTTCGAGGATAGAAGACGCTTTCTGGCATTGAACCTCGAGGACAAGAAACCGCTGCTGTTCCTGCAGAGCCTGGACGATCCCGGCCTATGTTTCATTACCATGCCTGTCTTAAACGTAGATCCCGCGTACCGCTTAGAGATCAGCGAGAACGACCTGGACCTGCTTGGTCTCCCCACTGGCCGTCAACCGCAGATCGGGCAGGAGGTCTTATGCCTGGCGATTGTTTCGCTCGAAGAAGGCGGGCCCACGGCTAATTTGCTCGCGCCCATTGTGGTCAATCTCAGCAATCTCGTTGCTGTTCAAGCGATCGCCGAAGAATCCGACTATTCCCACCGGCAGCCGCTACTGTGTGAAGAGTACGCCGTATGCTGATCATGTCCCGGCGGGAGGGTGAAACGATCCTGATCGGCGACGATATTGAGATCGTAATTGCTCACATCGGGCGGTCGCGCGTGAAAGTGGGGATTCGCGCCCCTCGCGAAGTGACCGTAATCGCGCGCGAACTGCAACTGGTGCGAGACCAGAATCTGGCTGCTGCCGGCGTCGAGCCCTCGCCGGGGGTGCTCTCAGGACTGATCGCCCGCCTCCAGCCGGGCGTCGGGCCGCCGCGCAGTTAACGCGATGTCCACCATTCTCATCACCGACGTCAACGCCCTCGCGGCGGATGCGAAGCTTAGCAGCAACAACGCTTTCCAGAGCCAAACGATTACCAGGCTTACCTCCGGCTACCGCATCGAGACGGCCGGGGACGATCCAACCGGGATTGCGATCGCCGATAAGTACCGCTCAGGCACCGCCGAATTTACCGAAGCAGTCAACAACCTGAACGCCGGGGTCGGAATGCTGCAGATTATGGATGGCGGCATGACCGACATAGCCCAAATGCTGGACCGCCTGAAGACTCTGGCGACGCAGTCGGCCTCCGACAGTTTTACCGGCGACCGGAATACCGTGAACTCGGAGTTCCAAACTCTTCTCACAGAAATAGACCGCGAAGCGCAGCAGATCGGGCTCAACACTTCCGGGCAATATGCGCAACCACTGGCGTTTTATGGCGGAGGTGGAAACTCATCCGAAGCGACGGTCAACGTCGACCTGAGCGCCTGCGCCGTAGATACCCAGGGGCTTGGACTGGCTACGTCGATGCCTGGCGGCGCAAACGTGAATATTTCGGTTACGACGCAGGATTCGGCTCAAGGGGCTCTCACCGCAATCTCAGCCGCGGTCGACAAATTAGGAGTTCTGCAGGCGGTAGTGGCGAAGGGCGAAAACCAATGCTCTTCGGCCATGAATCAGGCGCAATCGCAAATCACGAATTTCTCGGCGGGGGACTCCGGTCTGCGCGATGCGGATATGGCGGCGGAAGCATCCAACCTCACCAGAAGCCAAATCCTCCAGCAAGCGAGCCTGGCAGCCATTTCCCAGGCCAATCTCGCGGCCCAGGCGGTGCTCACGCTGCTGAAGGGATAGACACTGCCCGGTAAAATGGATTCAGGTACTTACTGAATCGATGATCCAACTCACAGGGGCGGCGAAACGTTACGGCCCTAAAATCCTCTTCCAAGATGTGGACTGGCTCGTCACGCCTAATGAGCGAACCGGTATCGTGGGGGCGAACGGCACGGGTAAGTCGTCCATATTGAAGGTGCTGGCTGGTTTCGAAGGCCTGGATTCCGGCACCATCACAGTCCAAAAGGGGCTCAGTTTCGGCTATCTTCCTCAGGAGGGGCTCTCGCTCTCGGGGCGTACCGTATTTGCCGAATGCATGACGGTGTTTGCCGGCTTGCGGGCTTTAGAAGACGAGCAGGAGCAACTCACTCACCGCATGGCGGAACTCGACCCCGCGGCCGAGGAGTATGCCCAGGTGGCGGACCGGTTTCACCGCGCCGAAAGCGAATTTCGCGCACGCGACGGTTACGCCATTGAAGCGCAGGTCGGGACCGTGCTCGGCGGCCTCGGTTTTCCTACCCGGGATTGGAAACGGCACACCGAAGAGTTTTCGGGCGGCTGGCAGATGCGGATTGCGCTAGCCAAACTGCTGCTCGAAAAACCCAACCTGCTGCTGCTCGACGAACCGACCAATCACCTCGATTTAGAGGCCCGCAATTGGCTCGAAGATTACCTCACTTCGTACCCCTATGGCTTCGTTTTGGTTTCTCACGACCGCTACTTTTTGGACTGCACCGTCCGCCGGGTGGCCGAGTTGTGGAATAAGGGGCTGCATTTCTATACCGGCGGGTACACCCGCTACGAAGCACAGAAGCAAGAGCGCCGGGCGCAACTCCAGGCCGCCTACGACAATCAGCAAGACAAGATCCGGCAGTTGGAGGCATTCATCAGCCGGTTCCGGTATCAGGCCACCAAGGCCAAGCAGGTGCAGAGCCGGATCAAGGAACTGGAACGGATTGAACGGATCGAGCTGCCGCCCGAAGAGAAAACCATCCATTTCAGCTTTCCGCAGCCTAAGCCCAGCGGCCGCGTTGTAGCCGAGTTTAAAAATGTCGCCAAGAGCTATGGCGAGCATCGTGTATTTGCGGGCGCTAATTTCTATATCGAACGCGGTGACCGCGTAGCCCTCGTCGGTGTGAATGGAGCCGGGAAATCGACGCTGATCAAAATTCTTGCCGGCACAGAGCCGGTCACCTCAGGCGAATACATTCTGGGACACAACGCGCAGCCCGACTATTTTGCCCAGGACCAATATAAGGAACTGGATGCGAACGCGCGGCTGTTGGATGATTTGGCGACGGTTGCTCCGCGCGCCACCAACACCGAACTGCGTTCCATTCTAGGATGTTTTCTGTTTTCCGAAGACGACGTTTTCAAATCCATAGGCGTGCTTTCCGGAGGCGAGCGCAACCGTTATGCGCTCGCGCGCATGCTCATGATGCCGTCGAACTTCATGCTGCTCGACGAGCCTACCAATCACCTCGATATGCGCGCTAAGGATGTACTGCTCAACTCCCTCCAGGACTATACCGGCACCGTAGTTTTCGTTTCGCACGACCGCTATTTCATTGACCGGCTGGCCACCCGGGTATTTGAAATCGAAGACGGCCGGGTAACCGTCTATCCCGGAAATTACGAGGATTACCTGTGGCGCAAGCAGGGGGGTGGCGAGACCGATCTACGCGCGGCGGCGCAGCCGTTATCGGGCGCGGCCCCTCAGCCCACGGCGAAGTTGCCGGAAAAACGCGTAAATCCCCTCAAGCTGCAGAAAATGAAGGAACGCCAACAGGCAATCGAGCAAGAAGTGAACCGCCTCGAGGCGCAGATCGCCAATTACGAGGCCCAGCTTGCAAATTTCGTCAGCGTCGAAGAGACCTTACGGACCACCGAGCTTCTCGAGGCGCGCCGCACAGATCTGACCGCTCGCATAGCGGAGTGGGAAGAAGTGGGCCAATTAATCGAAGCGCAAGGGTAACGCGACCGCCGGCGGCGTACGAACTGTCGCGGTCCTCGGCTCCCATTCACAGGCTCTGGGGCGAAATGGCTCGGCCCTTAACTAACTGATTAGGATTCAGAATAGTCAGTTCACGCTCGCGGCATCGGGCAGCCGAATGATTTTCTTCTGAATCGCGTACTGTACCAGTTGGGCCTTGTTGTGTATGTCCAGCTTGCGCATGAGGTTGAACTTGTGGGCTTCTACGGTTTTCACGCTCAGATCGAAACCGCTCGCGATTTCCTTTACCGACCGGCCTTCCGCCAGTAGCTTAATGACCTCGCGTTCGCGCTTGGTCAGGGTGCCGAAGCGCGGCAGCCTTCCGGGCGAATTGCCTTGGGAGCGAAGATCTTCGACCAGCCTGCTCAGCATGCGCGGGCTGAGGTACTTGCCGCCGCGGCTCACTTCGCGAATGCCGCTCAGCAACTGATCGGCAGGGCTTTCTTTCAAGATGTAGCCGCTGGCGCCGATTTCAACGCACTCCGACAGGTAATCCTCGTCGTCGTACATGGAAAGGAACAGTATGCGGGTGTCCGGCCGGTCTCTGCGGATCTGGCGGGTAGCTTCGAAGCTGCTCATGCCCGGCATTCCGACGTCCATCAGTACGATGTCGGGCCTGAGTTGCAGAGCCATGATGACCGCGTCAGCGGCATTGGCGGCTTCGCCCACAACTTCAATATCTGATTCACACGCCAGCAAGGTATGAATTCCTTGCCGGAACAGGGTGTGATCATCCGTTAGCAAAACGCGAATTTTTGGCATCAGGTATCACCGGTGCGGGCAGTTCCAGGGTCACGTAAGTGCCCTTTCCTGGGGCGCTGTCGATAGCCAGAGTTCCTCCTAAAAGCAGAGCTCGCTCTCGCATACCGGCCAACCCAAAACATGTGGGCTTACACCAGGCCTTCTCCGCACTAAAGCCAGCGCCGTTATCGCGGACGCTCAGCTTGATTTTGTTATCGGCATTTTGGAGCGAAACTTTAACTCTCGTGGCCCCGGAATGTTTGGCCACGTTCTGGAGAGACTCTTGGGCCACGCGATAGATAACTTCCTCGAAGTGCCGGGGCAGGCCGCCGGAAAAGGCCGGGGCGCGAAACTGGATTTCAGCGGGATGCGAACCGCGAAAGCGATTGGCCAGTTGCCTGAGTGCGGTTTCGAGTCCGAGCCGTTCCAAAACCGAGGGACTCAGGGCTGCCACGATGCGCCGCAACTCTATAGCCGCATGCGCGGCCACATCCCGCGCTTCGATCACACGGGAGTGCAGGTCTTCGGGGACGTCCCGGGCCAGCATATCCAGTTGCAGCCGAAGAAAAGCTAGGGTTTGGCCGGCTTCATCGTGCAAATCTCTCCCGATCCTGCGCCGTTCCTCTTCCTCCGCCCGCAGGGCTTCGGCTTGCAATCGCCGGATCTCCAGGGCCGCCCGCGCCCGCTCCACAGCCAGTTGGCAGCGTGCCGCGGCGGCAGCGAGCAGTGCCTCTTCCCGCGGCAGCCAGCGGGCGCGCTCCCGAAAGCCCAATTGCAAGACGCCGGAATCTCCGAAGGGATAAGACCAATAGCACGCGTAACGGCCGAGCCATCCGCGACCGGCGATCAGATCTTCGGCGGCATCGCCGCGTTCCGCATAAAGCGGGCGGCTGAGCGCAGCTGGGAGCGCGTTTACTTCCATCACCAGACGCGCCGCGGAGGCATGAAAGGCCCTGGCCAGGACCTGCACGTAACGCGCGAGGAGATCATCGAGATCGGAGGCGTGAGTTTCGGCCTGATACAGCCCGAAGAAGGCTTGCGACTCGGTCTCTCGAACGGCAAAGAAGGTCTGCGTGAGAACGAAGTGCGTGGCCAGCCGAAGCTGCTCACGGGCGGGAGCGAACTGACCGTCGAGTATTTTGTCGGCCAGTTGATCGAATGCCTCGAGGGCTTCCGTCAGGGTCGCGGGCGCAATGTTCCATTTTGCCAGGGCTCTACCACTGCGTTCGACTTGCGTTCGAAACCGCCCCAACGAACCAATGCGGGCGGCCCCCGCGGGCGTGATAGCGAGAAATTCCCGCTGCTGGTCGGTCCCTATGCGCGCCTGCCGCAGCCATTTTTGAAACTGCCGGTCAAGCCGTGCGGCATGGGGCTCCAGTTGCCGCAGCATACGCAATACGTACTTCCTGCCGTTTCCCGTCAAAAGCCGAGTCACACTCGCTTCATCGGCGAATCGTGCGCCGATCAATAGATGCTGCGTTTCGCGGCAGTCCTAATGCTCAAGCGACTGAGAATAATCGGCAAAGCTCGATTTGGTTTGTTTTAGAATTTCCAGAATTGCGCGGCGGTCGTCGGCAGACAGCCTGGAATAGGCCGGGGCGTGTTCTTTACCCGACAAGACCTCCCACAGGCGGCGGTAAACCGCAGCCCGCGCCCGGGCGGGTAAGCCGTCGAACTGAGGGGAGTAGATCATGTAGCTGCAGGGATAGCGCAGCAGGCGAGTTTGCAGGTCGAGCTGCCGCAAGGATCTTCCGCTGCTGTCGCTAGGGCCGCGAGCGGCAAATTTGTCGGGAAACCCGGAACTGCTTTGCATTTTTCCCGTGAGCGGCGCCTCCTCTATAAATAGGAGGTAGTCCACCAGTTCCCGAGCGCCGTTACGAAGCACGGTCTCGAGCGAACCCGGCTTGTCATGTTCGGCCGCTCGGACTTCCCACCCGAGGCGGGTGAGCAGGTTGATCATGTACATCTGGTGATTGAAAACCATCAAGGCTGCGAGGTCGCTATATGGAGAAAGGTAGCCGCCGGTATCGAATTTTTTTTCGAGTGACTGGATCGGGACGCCGCTCGAGAGCGCGCTCTCCGGTTGGTCTTCATCGGTTACCAGAAAATTTCCCATGTGCCGCATGGGGGTCGAGCCGGTCACGTACCAGCCGCCCCAGCGTTGTTCGAGCGGGCTGCGGTGGTCGGTGTTGTAGCCGCCGAGAACGAGCAGCGGCATGCCGGTGGGAGCGGTGAACCGGCTGCGGACGACCATGCCTGGGACGCCGAGAGTGGCTTCCGAGCTATGGCAACGCTGGCAGTCGTCGCGGCGGATGAATTGGGGTTTGGCCGCGGGCTGCTGCTCGAGCATATAAAAGATGACGCCCTGCTCGGGATCGACCGAGGCGATTTCGATGAAGCCGCCACGAACCCAGGCGACGGCGACGGAATCGTTGAAGAAGATAGTCCGGGGATTCTCCGGGGAGATTCGCTCCAACTGCAAGCTGGT
>JAFAWA010000267.1 GCA_019242155.1 Terriglobia bacterium
GAACAGCCCGACCGTAAGCGCATATTTTTTATGTCCGCGGGAGGCAATCGCAACTGGCGCCTGGTATATCTCGATGGCCGTGAACTGCCGCAGGGCGACGACGTAAGCCCGACGTATTTCGGCTACTCCGCGGGCGCGTGGGAGGGCGACACGTTGGTTCTGCACACGGTCGGCTTCAACGAGCGCTTCTGGATGAGCAATGGTGGCGTGCCGCACACCGAAAGCCTCAAACTTACCGAACGCCTCTCCCGGCCCGATTTCAATACGCTCAAATACGAGGTTACGGTGGATGATGCCGGCGCCTACACAAAGCCATGGTCTACCAGTTGGAACCTGCAATGGGTGGCCAACGAAGACCTGCCCGAGTATTTCTGCCAGGATAACAACCGCGATCCCGAACACCTCGTGGGTAAATAACGCGGGCCTTTGCGGGCCCGAAACGACTCGGGCGTGAGCTTTAATCATCGGATTGATTCGAGCAGAATCGATCGGAGGGATAATGGCGGTTTCGGGCCTTCCGAGCCCGCGTTATGCCCACCGAGCTTTCAGCCATCCGTGTCCTCCTGGTCGAGGACGACGCCATTGACCGGGACATCTTCAAAAAATATTTGAGACAAACCGGCAGCTATGTGTTTCAGGAAGCTTCCACAGGAGCGCAGGGATTGGGATGTTTGGAGCATTTCAGACCCACCTGCGTTCTACTGGATTACAACCTTCCCGATATGAACGGCCTGGAGTTCATGGAACGTGTCTCGTCGAACGGTCACGCAGCCGGATTCCCGGTAGTGATGCTGACCGCGGTAGGCAACGAGCGCGTGGCTGTCGAAGCCATGAAGCTGGGCGCGATGGACTATCTCGCCAAAGGGGGTGTCACGCCCGACTCGGTGAGCCGAGCGGTTCGAAACGCCATTGAGAAATTCTCACTTCAGCAAGACCTTGCCCGCGAGCGCGAGAAGTTGGTGGAGCGGGAAGCGTATTATCGTACGCTGCTGGAGGCCATCCCCCAAGTCGTCTGGACGGCTTCTACGGAGAGGGTCGTGGATTTCGTGAATACCCAGTGGTTCGAATACACCGGCCTCCGGGAATTAACTCCCGAAGCCTACCGGAGCGCAATTCATCCACAGGACCTGGAACGGCTGGAGGAAGCATGGACTACGGCTGCGGCGGCCGGTCAGGTTTTGCAAGCGGAAGCGCGTCTGCGGCGGCATGACGGGGCGTATCGCTGGCATCTGGCGCGCGCGGTGATGCTCCGGCGGGGGGACACGGTTCTCAAATGGTTCGGCACCTGGACGGATCTGGAAGACCAGAAACGAGCCGAAGCGGCTCTTTTGCAAAAGCAAAAGCTGGAGAGCATCGGCCTGCTGGCGGGCGGGATCGCGCATGATTTTAACAATCTTCTAGTGGCCATCTTGGGTGGCGCGAGCCTCGCGCTCGACTTGGTACCCGCGGCAAACACAGCCTTTCCTTTATTGCAAGGCATTGTCGATGCGAGCGAACGCGCCGCGCATTTGACACGGCAGATGCTCGCTTACGCGGGGAAAGGCAATTTCCTCATTGAACGAATCGATCTCTCCGACTGCGTACTTCACACAGCGGAACTAGTCCGGATTTCCATTCCGAAAAACGTTGAGGTGAAATTACAGGCCGGGCGTGATCTGCCCGACATCCAGGCGGACGCCGGGCAAGTGCAGCAGGTAGTCATGAACCTGGTGATCAACGCCGCCGAATCCGTCCCCGAGGAACGCCAGGGGCTCGTGGTGGTTAGGACGCGCGTGATGAAGTTGAACGAAACCCGATCCACGAATCTGGCGGGCGGGACGGTGGAACCGGGAGAGTACGTAGTTCTTGAAGTGGAGGATAACGGCACCGGCATGTCGGAAGAGACGCTCTCGCGCATCTTCGATCCCTTCTTCTCGACGAAGTTTACGGGCCGCGGTCTCGGACTGGCGGCGGTTCAGGGAATTCTGCGGGCACTCAAAGGCGGCATAGAGGTGGAGACCCACCTGGGGGAAGGCACGATATTTCGGATTTACTTCCCAGCACATGCGCGACTGCCGGTAGCGGACAGCAGTCCACCTTCAGAGCGGCAGCAGATCGAAGGCGCGATTCTCGTTATCGACGATGAGGCGATGGTTCGCGAGGTGGCGAGAACCGCTCTCGACAGGATCGGCCGCACGGCACTTACGGCGGCAACCGGAGAAGAGGGCCTAAAACTTCTTGCCGAGAATAAGGACCGCATCGCATTAGTGCTGCTCGATATGAGCATGCCGGGTATGAGCGGCCCGGAGGTGCTGAAACGAATGAGGGCTGCCGCGATACAAGTTCCCGTCATCATCTGTAGCGGGTACAGCGAAGAAGAAGTATATCGGCAGTTCGCTGGATTGGATGTTGCCGCGGTGATTCAGAAACCTTTTACGATCCGGCGGTTCGCTTCGAAGTTTGCCGCGGTTCTTGGCGGCGACGGTTCGGTTTCGGGTTGAATATCATGGATCGCATGCAAGAAAGACCGGATGCGGTAGCGACGTTCCTGTCCGCCGCCTTACATGATTTGGTTGGTCCGGTAAATCAAGTGCGCGCGCTCTTCGAGCTTCTGCAAGGGCAATTAGATCTCGATCCGAATTCCGAAACGGGGCTGTTC
The DNA here is from genome assembly GCA_019242155.1 of Terriglobia bacterium. Taxonomy (GTDB): domain Bacteria; phylum Acidobacteriota; class Terriglobia; order Bryobacterales; family Bryobacteraceae; genus PSRJ01. The sequence continues at coordinate 2,639 of JAFAWA010000267.1, forward strand.
GCGCGTCACTTGAAAGAGGCCATCACGCGGCTAGGCTCACGCGCGGACAGCTTGCGGCTCTATGTCACTGTGCTAGGCGAAGCGAATCCGATGCGGGCTATAGACCTGAATGCAATCCTGACCGCGTCGATCGCTACGGCCGATCGGGCGGAAACAAAAGCGGCGGTGGTCTCCGAGGCACTGCCTGTTGTTCGCGGCGACGCCAGCCAACTGACGTTCCTTTTCAGGGAACTGATCGACAATGCCCTCAAGTTCCAGCGACCGCAAGATCCGCAGGTATGCATCACAGTGACTTCTATCGGCAGCGAGTGGCAGTTTGCGATTACGGACAACGGGATAGGAATTGAAGCTAACAAACGGGAACTGATATTCAGGGCATTTCATCGCCTAAACGGTGACGAGTACCCGGGTGTCGGCATGGGGCTGACAATCTGCAGCCGCATCGTGGAACGGCACGGCGGGCGTATGTGGGTCGAAGATTCGAAGCGCGGACCCGGATCGACATTCCATTTCACACTGCCGCGGCTTTCCAGAGACGAAGGCAGTATCGATCCTACCGGCAGCGGCCTTCGATAAGCCGCTTCAGCACACCGCCCAATTTCAGGAACTCATCATAGTTCGGCGGCTTGCGGAAGTACATGGCACCTAACTCCGAAGCCCGTGCCTGATCGGAGGGCGAGTTTGAGGAGGTCATGATGAGCACCGGAATATTCTTGCATCTTTCGCTCGCCCGCAGACGCTCGAGCACTTCAAAGCCATCCTTCTTCGGCAGGTTCAGATCGAGCAGCAGCAAATGCGGGCAGGGTGCAGCGGGGTCGGCATCGGCGTTCGTGATAAAGTCGATGGCCTTCTGTCCGTCGGACGCGACATGGATGTCGATCGGCAGATTCTCCATGCGTATGGCTTGGCGGACCAGGATGGCGTCAGGCAAATTGTCTTCAGCTATCAGAAGGTTGAAGCGCCGATCGGGAAGACTCTCCGGGTTGCGGCACCGTGAAGAGGAAAGTTGCTCCCTTCCCGAGCTGGGATTCGACCCAGATCCTTCCACCATAACGCTCCACAATGCGTTGGCAAATAGCCAACCCGATCCCAGTACCGCTGTTGTTCCGGTCATGTGAGAGTCGTTTGAAAACCCCAAAGATTTTCTCCTTGTATTCCGGATCGATGCCGATCCCATTGTCTCGCACCGAAAAACGCCACATGCGGCCGGTCCGCCCCGCGCAAACATGAATTCTAGGCGGTTCCTCCGACCTGTACTTCAGGGCATTTCCGATAAGGTTTTGAAAAATCTGCTGCAGATGCACGCTGCCCATATGGACCCGCGGGAGGTCATCGGCAGTAACGAGTGCGCCCGTATCTCGAATCACATCCGCCAGGGTCGTGAGTGATGTTTGGAGCGCCTCGGATGCATCCACCTGCTGATCGCTCAGTTCCGCCATACTCGCCCGCGTGTAAGCGAGGAGGTCGTTCACCAGAGCCGCCAGGCGATGGCCCCCTTCCTTCAGAAAGCCAAGGAACTGCCGGCCTTCGTCATCCAGCAGTTCGTGATAGTTCCTAGCCACGATTTCGCTATATATCGCTACATTTCGGATCGGTTCCTGCAGGTCATGACTCGCGGAATAGGCGAACTGCTGAAGGTCTTCGTTGGCGCGCCGAAGCTCCTCTTCCTTTTCCTTCTGGTCGTGAATGTCGGTGTTCGAACCGATCCACATGGTGATGTTTCCGGAGGCGTCCCGCATAGCCAGAGCGCGGGTCAAGTGCCAGTAGTATTTGCCATCGGCGCGCCGGAACCGCTGCTGGCAATGGAAGGGCTCCCCGGTTCGAAGCGAATCTTTCCAAGCCCGAACGGCCTCTTCCAGGTCATCCGGGTGAAGGAACCGTGCCCAGCCCGAGCCTTTGATTTCATCGAAGGTCAATCCTGTAAATTCGACCCACTGGCGGTTGAAGTAGTCGACCTCACCGTTCGCTGTTGCGGTGAAGATTTTTTGGGGCATGGATTCCGCCATGAATTGGAAGCGGGCACGTTCCTTTTCCACTTGGTGGAAGGCCTCCTGCGTGCGCGCGAGCATTTCGTTGAAACGGTCCACGAGCACTCCCAGCTCGTCGCCCGACAGCTTTTCGGCGCGTACAGAATAGTCGCCGGTTTCCGATACTGCCGTAGTCGCGCGCACGAGCCGCGCGACAGGCGTGGCAATTGCTTGACGCAAACGGTTAGAAAGCAGAAGGGCGAGAAACAGGGCCGCAACGAAAACCCCAAGGATCAGGGTTCCGTATAAGGTGATGCGTTGATTCAGTTCGCCGAGATCATAGAAAAGCACCAGTGTTCCGATAGTGCGTCCATCAAGAACTATAGGCTCGGCGAGCGACAAATTCCGCCGGGTCGCTGGAATGGTTCCTGTTGCCTGTAACTGTGGGCAGTGGAATCCGGCGGCCGGTGTGTATTCGGTGAATAGCTTCGGCGATTGGCCGGAGTTTCGGTAAATGCAGGCGCCCGCAATGTGGGAGCGTTCTTTCAACGCGCCGAGAGTTTGTGAGGCCGTAGCTTGATCGTTAAATGCAAGGGCCGCGGTGCTGTTATCGGCAATGACTCGCGCGAGAACAGTGAGATCGCGCCGCAGATTGCTTCGGAACAGTATGGAGTCTACGAGCAGATTCCCGACGCCGGCAAGCAACAGAGCTATGCCGGTCGTGACAAGCGTGATGAACGCCAGTTTTTGCTTGATCGGTCTGTCCTGAAACGGCAGCATATGACTACCTGGAGACCAACCTTGCGACGGTAAGCAGTTTGGCGCTGAGTTTCAGGCCGGCCTTTTCCGCAGCGCCTTGGCTGATATCGAAGCGGACACGCCGATCGTCGATTACGAAGGCAATCATGCCGCCGGCACGGAGAAAGCGGTTCCCTTCCCCGACAGTCAGAATTCCAGGAGGCAGTTCAGAGAGGGTTTGAGCTGTGTCCTTCAGTTCCGGGCCGACATAGAGCAGTTCACAGGTTTGCGGAACGGACGCTTCGCCGAGCCGGCGCACGATCAAGGCCCGGTTTCCGGCCATTTCGCCGAGGACGATTTGGTCGATAACACCTCCAAACGGGTCTTTGCCGAGGATGCAGATTTCAAACGGAGCCTGCTGGTTGGCGAACGCCGTGGCTGGCCATTCAATGAATTTGGTGAAGTTGAGCAGGAACGCGGCCTTGACGCTGTATTCCAGGCTCACGTCAGCGCCGCTGCAAAGAGGTGCAAAGAGCAGACCGGCGAAAAGCTCTATGTAGACAAGTGCCCGCGAAGCCAGCCTCTGCTTGGGTGCAACACGGGGCATGCGTCCTACTTCATCCACGCTAAGGTAGCAAACACGCTGCGCCGGATCCAGACCGAACCCCCAGGATCGCCCGTGTATTCGACATGGAGCGGCTGCAGTAGATTGCGGCCGGCCGCAGACAATTCGAAACCGTTTCTAAACCGCCATGCGATGCGGGCGTCACCAGTCGAGTATGCGGCAGCAGACACGGCGGGGAGAGCGCTGACATAGCGGTAAACGAGGTCTATTTGAAGCTTATCCGAGACATCAACCGAAGAGCGTGCAGTTGCTTGATGGCGCGGACTGGCGCCGACCACACTGGCCGGCGTTTCCCCCAGCGCGATTCCCGGCACCCTGGAGAGATTCATGCTGAGGTACGAGTAAGAGCCCAGCAGCCGCCAGTGCGGTACGGGCCGCCACTCGGGAGCAATCTCGCCGCCGGTGGTCCTGCCGTATAGACTGTTCCCAAACTGCGCGGGCAGCAGATAATGTGGAGGCGGCGGAGGCGTGTTGATGGGAAATGGAAGCGTTGTCTCGAAGTATGTAGGTCCGGCCAGATCCTGGCTGAAGAGATCGTGATAGTTATTGAAGAAACCGGCCACGTCCAGATAGACATTCTTGGCAATCAATTGGCGGTATCCGATTTCGTAGCCATTCAGCTTCTCCGGCGCAAAGAGCGGATTGGCATTGAAGCGGGCGAAGGTTTCAGTACCGTTCGGCGCGGTTGAGAGAAAACTGGAGAGAAAGAAATCCTCCTCGGCATCGGAAGGCGTTCGTACGGCGTGCGTGAAAGCCGCCCAGAATGCCTGACGCTGATTCGGCGTCCACATGAGCCGGATGCTCGGTTCGGCTTGGGCACCTGTGTAGTTGGTGTGAAGAAGCTTGGTACCGAGGGTCAGCAGAAGTCTGTTTTCGACGAGGCTGATCTCATCCTGAATGAAAGCGGAGACGAGGTAGTTAGTGCGGTTCGGTGGACTAAAGACCAGGCCGGAAGCGACCTCGACGAAATGCGCCGGGCTTAAACGCCCTTCGACGCCATAGAGCAGTTGCTGCCGCTTCGCAAGCTTCCTGCGGGCCTGAAAATCTATATCGAAGGCGTGGAGCCGGTCACCGAGGTTCGGTTCGCTGCGGTTCGTGCGGTCGTAATAGAGCTGCAGTTGATAATCGTTGGTGTCACTGAGCTTCTTGGTCCACCGGAAAAGAACATTGCCGCCGGAGGCCTGCTCGTATCCGTTGAAAGTGTAGTTCATGGGCGGGACGTAGGTGCTTGCGTTCACGCGCTCGCCGTCTTCCTGCTTATAGAGATCGCCCTGGAGTGAAAACGTCTCATTGGTTTTGGGAGACCAATCCAGTCGAAAGCCGCCCTGGCCGCCTCGCCAGTCGTCAAAATTGTCGCGGTCGGGATGATATTCCGGACCGCGCGTGAATCCTTTGCCGTAAATGCGCCACGTGAGTCCGTTGCTGTTCCCTGCGCCATAGCGAAAGTTCACGAAGCCCTGCTCGACATTACCGCCTCCCGCAGAGGCGAACAGACCTTTGGTGTCCTTCGAACTTTTGGTAATGATATTAATCACGCCATTGACGGCGTTGGGACCCCAGATCGTGCCACCCGGCCCGCGGATCACTTCGATCCGGTCGATATCCTCGAGCAGCGTATCCTGAACCTCCCAATAGGTGCCGGCGAAGAGGGGAGTATAAACCGTGCGCCCGTCGATCAACACGAGAACATCTCTCGATAGCCTTGTTCCGAATCCGCGAATCCCGACAGACCATTTGCTGCTGTCGATCTGAGCGACTTCAACGCCGGGTGCGAGCCGCAGCGCATCGGGAATGGCGATCACTCCCGAACGCCTGATATCCTGGCCCGTGATTACATAAATGGCGACGGGCGAGCGAAACGCGGGCACAGGCTCTTTAGATGCGGTGGTGACATCGATCTGCGACAACTGCTCCAGGCTAAGCTGTTTCAGCGCGGCTGGATTGGCAGTCTGGCTGTTCGGGTCTTGGTTACTTGAGTACTCGTTGCTGCCGCGCAGCAGTGACGTAACGCAGAGCGCGGGAAGCAGGGCGGCGGCGAGGACGTAGTATCGCTGCGAGCAACCGGGCCAGACCGGACCGGGGGACGTTAAGGGGCGGCGACCACCTGGGCCCGCGGCCTTCATTTGTCACCGCTCCTCCTCTCGCGTTCTAGCAGGTCCTTCATGATGGCTCCTAACTTCAGAAAGTCGGGATAAGTTGACGGCTTGCGGAAATAGTCGGTTGCTCCCAATGCGGCAACGGCCTCCCGATCGCGAATCGAATCCGAAGATGTGACAATGAGCACGGCCGCACGATTGCACGTACGGCTATTGCGCAAATGCGCGAGCACTTCGACGCCGCTCTTTTTGGGCAAATTGAGATCGAGCAGCACCAGATCCGGACATGGCGCGCTACTGTCGGAGTCGGCGGTATCAAAGAACTGCATCGCCTTGTGCCCGTCCTCGACAAAGTGCGCATCGGCTTCGAGAGATGCCGTTTTCATGGCCTGGCGAATGAGCACGGCATCGGCCTTGCTGTCTTCTACGACGAGGACCTGCGGCCGGCTTCGACTGGAAAGTTCAGGCTGGGAGAGTGAAGTAGAAGGTGGATCCTTCTCCGGGTTCGGATTCGACCCAGATGCGGCCGCCATACCGCTCCACGATGCGTTGACAAAGGGCCAGGCCGATGCCGGTCCCGGAATATTCGTCTCCAGTGTGCAGGCGCTTGAAGAGTTCAAAAATGCGCTCCTTGTACTCAGCCTCAATGCCGATTCCGTTGTCGCTCACTGAAAAAACCCAACAGCCGGTGTGAAAGTGCACTCCGACGTGGACAACGGGGGACACGCCGAAACGCCGGTATTTGATCGCATTGCCAATCACATTTTGAAAAAGCTGCTGCAGGTGCGTGGCATGCACGTGCAACATAGGCATGGGTTCAAAGGTAAGTTGGGCACCGCTCGCCTCAATCGAACCCGCAAGATTGGAAAGCACGGCTTGGAGAGCTTCGCCGGAGTCTTGCGGCTCCGCCGGTTTCTGCAACTGGGTGGATTGCGTATAGGTGAGCAGATCGTGAACCAACGCTTCCATGCGGCTTGCGCCGGAGGCCACAAACTGCAAGTACTCCAACGCTTCGCCGTTCAAAGCATCCGCATACAAGTGGGCCAGCATCTCACTGTACACCTTCACGGTACGCAAAGGCTCTTGCAGATCGTGGCTGGCCGAGTAGGCGAACTGCTCCAAGTCCTGGTTGGCGCGCCGCAACGCCGCTTCGGTATTGCGCAGATCAGTTGAATCGAAGTAATAGCAAATCACTCCGTTTTGCCCGTCCGGAAGAGTCATCCGATGAAGCTCCCACTCATAAGCTTCTACGGTGTCTACATCGTGTCTTGGACTCACGAAGCGAGGGGAGCGATAACTTTCACCGGTGTCGAGCGTGTGGCGGAATTTACGTACGATCTCGGCCGCGACGTCCTCGGGCCAGAGGATAGCCATGGCTTCCGCGAAATCGCGGCCGATTACAGGCGAGACGTTTCGGAAGGCACCCTTTTGAGAACCGACGTTCATCTGTGCGATGCGGAACCGAGAATCGACAATGTAGACACCGAACGGGGCGCGCTCGATCAGCTCGGATAAGGTCTGTTGGCTGCGCGCGATTTGATCTTCCGCAGCCTTCCGCGGCGTCACGTCGAAGGAGACGCCGATGAAGCGATAAAGCTCTCCCGACGCATCTCTAATAAATTGGCCGAATTCGGAAAGCCATCTAACCTGCGCGTCATCGGCGCGGATAATGCGGTGTTCGGAGACGTAGCGTTGGCCGGAACGGGCTTTCTCAATGGTCTCATCAACGCGGGCCAGATCTTCGGGATGAAGACGCGATCGCCACATTTCGATCGTCATATGTCGGTCCGGCTCGGGCGAATACCCCAGTATTTCGAAATGCCTGCGCGACCAGCGAGCGCGGCCGGTGCGCAGGTCAAGATCCCACGTTCCGATGCCGCCGCTCTCAACGGCCAACGCCAGCCGCTCCTCGCTTTCGCGCAAGCCCTGCTCGGCGAGGTCGCGCTCGATCAGGTCCGCTGCCTGGCGCGAGAGCACATCTAGTAAACGAAGATCGCGTTCCGCGGGCGCATGCGGGCGGCCGTAGTGCGTCGAGAGCATGCCCATGATGCGTCCGGAACGGCCAATGAGCGGCGTCGCCTGAACGGCATGAACACCTGCGGATAACAGCACGTCGAGCGACGGCTTACCTTTGAAGATCGGGCTTTGCGCAACGTCTTCCACAATGACTCGCTCGCCACGGCCGAGCGCGGTCCCACACGCAGCCGTATGATGCTCCACGGCACTAAAGAAGTTGAGAAATGGTGCTTCAAAGCCGCGCTGCTGCACGATTTTCAGCACGCCGTGTTGATACAACTGAATGTTTCCCTTGTCCGCGTTGGTGATCTCGATGGCGGCTTCAAGTATTTCGCCGAGCAGATCCGTTAACACATCACCCTGCACCAGGCGGGTGCTGAGCTGCTGCAAACGCGCCATCGCCGACAACTCCGCAGTGAGTTCGGCATTGAGAGCGTTTATCGCATTTTGAGCCTCGCGCCGCACACGATGCAGTTCGAGCGCCGTTCGCACACGGGCGAGCAGTTCCCTGGAATTGAACGGCTTGGTTACGTAATCGTCGGCTCCGGCGGCGATCCCCTCGGTGCGGGCCTCTTCTCCGGCGCGGGCGGAAATCAGAATGATGGGTATGTGTCGCAAGTGCTCATCGGCCCTTAATTCCTTTAACAGCGCGAAGCCATCCATCAAGGGCATCATGACGTCGCTCAGAATGAGGTCCGGAGCTTCTGCGCGGGCGGCCTTCAGCGCAGCGGCTCCGTCCGCAACGGCGGTTATGGCGTAATCTCCATTCAAGATGCGAATCACGTGCTCCCGCATGTCGGAGTTGTCATCTGCGATTAGAATGCGGGCCTTGGTACGAATCTGAGCTTTGGAAGCGAACTCCTCTTCGGCAGCGTGTACCAGGCGATCGCGCGCAACCCAAGAGAGGGCCTCTCCGGTGTAAGCGTTGCCGCGAATGACTCCAGCACCGGCAGCCGTGCCGGGTCCAGACTCGACCTGCTCGGGCGGCAGATGCGCACTGCCGAAAGGAATTCTGACCGTGAAGGTGCTGCCTTCACCGACGCGGCTCGAAGCTTCAACAGTGCCGCCATGAAGCTTCGCAAGTTCCTGTATCAGCGCCAAACCGATGCCGGTCCCTTCGTAGGTGCGGCCTCGGGCGCCTTCGACGCGATGGAAGCGCTCGAATATGCGCGGCAATTCGTGTTCAGGTATGCCGAGGCCTGTATCCGACACAGCAAGGACGGCTTGTCCGCCGACTTCTTCCATGCGTAGGGACACGCTGCCTTCGAAGGTGAACTTGAAGGCGTTCGAGAGCAGGTTGAGAACGATCTTCTCCCACATATCCCGGTCGATGTAGACGGGCTGGGATAAGGGCGCGCAATCGACGGTGAACTTCAGACCTCCGGCTTGCATCGCGGAGCGGAAATTGGACGCGAGGTCGGTGGTGAAGGCGGAAAGGTCTACCGGTTCATAAGAGGCCTTGACGCGTCCGGCCTCGATCCTGGAAAAATCGAGGAGCGAGTTGACAAGCTTGAGGAGCCGCAGGCTATTGCGGTGCGCGGTTTCGATCTGCTCGCGCTGGCTCGACGGAATGCTGTCCGGCTTCGAGAGAACGGTCTCGAGCGGTCCCAGCATGAGGGTAAGGGGCGTGCGAAATTCATGGCTGACGTTGGAGAAGAATTGCGTTTTGGCGCGATCCAACTCGGCCAGAACGTCGGCACGGCGTTTCTCCTGTTCGGCTGCACGAGCGTTTTGGATGGCGGTGGCAATATTAGTCGCGACGAGCTCTAAGAATGCGCGGTAGTCGCTGTCGAGCCGGCGCGTGGGACTGACGGCCGCAATCAGTACGCCGATGGGTGTACGCACCCGGCCAGAAGCGACGGGGACTACGATAGCCTCGGCCACGGGCTGCCCGGCCGGACCCGCCGGCAGCGGCTGGAGATGCTTGACCGAGACCTGCCGCATCTCCCCGTCCGCGACTACTCGGGGAATGGGCCAAATGCCGGCCTCCTCCGAATCAGCGGCAAGATCAACGCTCGCGGGAGCCAGGAGTTCGCCGCTGTAACCGAGGCCGGCCGTCGCCTGCAGAGTCATGCGCGCGGCCTCCGGATCTACGACATAAAGGAGCGCGAACGGGATGTCATCAGGATTCTTGGCGAGCGTTGTCATGGCCGCGGTGCATGCTGCGCTCGTGGTCCTTTCCACAAGCGCATTGGCGGCAAGTTCGGAAAGGGTGCGCAGGCGCCTTGCGCCTATGACCTTCGGACTAACGTCATTTGATGGGCAGAAGAGCCCTCCGACTTCGCCGGACTCATCCCGAATCGGACTGTAGGAGAACGAATAATATGTTTCTTCAAGGAAGTCGCCCCGGTTCATGAACAGACGGACATCGTCAACGAAGCTGGCCTCTCCCTCCTCGAAAACCTTATCGGCGAGAGGGCCGCAAACGTCCCAAATTTCGGCCCATACCTCACGAGCAGGGCGGCCGAGCGCCCATGGGTGCTTTGCCAGACCCAAAACGTGAAGGTAGGCGTCGTTATACAGGAACCACATCTGACGGCCCCAGCCGATCCACATGGGGTGCTGGGAATTCAGGATTAGGCTTACAGACGTTTTCAGGCTTTGCGGCCAATGATTCGGGTCGCCGAGCGGATGATTGGACCAATCGAAGGCCCGGATGGTTCTGCCCATTTCGCCGGCGCCCGAGAGGAAATCGAAGCCGGCGCGCTTGCTTTGAAGGATCATGCGGCCCCCCCGTTGGTTGGGGCGGCGTGGTGCGGCGGTTCTCTGTCACGCGATCCATCCGGGTGGACGACGTCGCGCACAACCGTCATCGTATCGCCCGGGCTGTCGTCGACGAAAATGATTTCGAAGGGCTTCATGACAGTATTCGGGAGCAGCTATGCCTAACCGAGATTCGGCTACTTGCGCCTGCGGCTGTTTCTGGCGGGCGTTCGTGCCATGGACACACCGCGCCGCAGCAGCAGCGCTACATCACCTTTTCCCATCATGTCCTGATCGTCGCGAATCAACGACCGTACGTACTCGCTAGGCGTGCTGAAGCGGCCTTCGCGCAGCCTTTCCTCGATAAATTCCTTCATAGTGCGCGGAAGAGAGATCGTGAGAGTTGCCTTTTCCATTGAGCAGTTCCGTTAAGAGATTATCCCACTTAGTAACACTGGATGGGTAAGGGGCGATGGCCGTGACTTGAGTGCGAACCTCGGGACACTGCGCGCCCGGCGGTAGCTGCGAAGTTACCAGCTATGTTTTTGCGGCGACGCGAATCTGTGCAGCAACAATGGCTCGATCCGGTAATATCCGATGTGAGTGCTGAGGCGTGCAGCGACTGTAAGAAAAACGGTTCTGGCCTTCGGTGTGCCGCACCGGTGCGGGGGTCTCTCGATGGCGGCTACGCTGTCGCGTGAAGATGCTTCGCGCTTTTTCGATCTCAGTCCCGAGATCTGCTGTATCTTTGGACGGTTCTTTCATGGCGGCGAATCCTGCGACCCAGTTGATTTTGGGATATCCGCCCGCTGTGCTGCAGGACTTGCCAGTCGTGGACTTGATTCACCCGGAAGACCGCCCGTCATTCGATCGAGCGCTCGAAGCTGCCCTCAACGGATCGCGCGACGAGTTGGAGACTCGCTTTCGAAAGGCCGACGGCTCGTACCGGTGGCTCCTATGGCACGCAATGGCGGTCGAAGGCCGGATCTTCGCAATCGCGCACGACATTACCGATACGAAAAGCCGGCTGGACGAAAGGTTCCACCGGCTGTTTGAGACGGCGAAAGACAGCATCATTGTGATTGACGCTTTTACTGGTCTCATTTTGGAGTGCAACCGCCACACGCAGGAGTCACTCGGTTACGGCAAGGACGAACTGCGGGGGCAGCCTATCTCGACCGTCCCAGCCTTTCAGTTCCGGAATGTGGGAGAGCGCCTGTTTCGCGCGCTGCAGGCCTCGAAAACGTGGCGGAGCGAAGAGGAGATCTGCAGGAAAGACGGCCAGAAGATCGCGATGGAACTGTTGTGTAACCGGTACCGGGAGGGCGGTTCGGAACTGATGCAGGCCAATATTCGGGACATTTCCGAGCGCAAGCGGACCGAGGCGGAGTTGCGGGAGAGTGAAGAGAGATTCCGTGTCCTGATGGAAGGGGTTCGCGATTACGCGATTTTCATGACGGACCCCCAAGGGAAGGTTGTAAGTTGGGGCCGGGGCGCAGAACGCATTCTGGGATACAAAGAAGCAGAGATCCTTGGGACCGATTCCGCGCTCGTATTTACACCGGAAGATCGCGAGCGCGGCGAGCCGGAGCTCGAAATTCAGACCGCGCTCAGGGATGGCCGCGCCGAGGACGAACGGTGGCACCTTCGTAAGGACGGCAGCCGATTCTTCGCGAGCGGGGTTCTAACTCCTCTATGGCGGAGTGAAAACGAACTACGCGGCTTCGCTAAGGTGATGCGCGACATCACGGAGCGCAAGACGCACGAAGAGGCCATGCGCGAGGCTCAGAAGCTCGAGAGTATCGGGCTGCTGGCCGGCGGAGTGGCGCATGACTTTAACAATCTGCTGACCGGGATTATCGGCAGTGCCAGCCTGGCGGCCGAAGATCTCGCGCCCTCTCTACGCGCTCGCGGACTACTTGAACAGGTGATCAAGGCAGGAAAACGTGCGGCCGATTTGACGCGGCAGTTGCTGGCGTACGCGGGCAAGGGAAGCATCACACTCGAGAGCTTCAATATTTCCGATGCCGTGTCGGAGATCCTGCACCTGCTTCACGCGTCTATTCCGGAGCGAGTGCGGTTGCATCTTCATTTGGAAAATGATTTACCTCCTATCGAGGCCGACCCGAGCCAGATCCAGCAGATCGCCATGAACCTGGTGCTGAACGCCGCGGAAGCGATCGAAGACGACGGCATTATCAGCATTACTACAGGCTCCAAACAGTTCCATGAGGACGACCTGCGCCGCCTCGAGACCCTGTCCAGCCTTCGACCAGGCGAATACGTATTCCTGAGAGTGAAAGACAGCGGAATGGGTATGAACGAGGAGGTCAAAGCGCGCATATTCGACCCGTTCTTTACAACCAAGTTTACGGGACGGGGACTCGGCCTGGCCGCAGTATCCGGCATCGTGCGCGGGTATCGCGGCGCGATCGAGGTCGCGACCGCTCCTGAACAGGGAAGCGCGTTCGAAGTCTACCTGCCCATATCACCTAAAGCAGCCGCTGCGCAACGAGAATCGGAGCCGGCCGCAAACGAACGCGGCTCGGGCACAGTCCTTGTGGTGGACGATGAAGCCGTGGTCCGCGATGTTTCCAAGGAGGCATTGGAGCGCGGCGGTTACCGGGTTTTGCTTGCGGAGAACGGCCGGGAAGCGCTGGACATTTTTCGCCAACACAGCGGTATCATCGACCTGGTGCTCCTTGATCTTGCGATGCCCGTGATGTCGGGCGAAGAGACACACCGTCTTATGAAGGAAATCCGCACCGATGTTCCCATCCTGGTTTCTAGCGGCTACAGCGAAGCGATGGCGTCCAGCCGTTTCGGACGGCGTGGCATGGAAGCGTTCATTCAGAAGCCCTACACGGCGCGCGAGGTGGTCGAGCGCGTGCAAAAGACACTGTCCTCGCGGCGGAACTGAACTAATGTTCGCCTTATCTAATCCCAGTATGCAATCAAGCGCCCCATAGTAAACATACCGGTCCAAAGAATTAGCGACAGAATCGCGGCGGCCTTCACCTTGGCCGGTATCAACGAGGAGCGATCGAGCTCTTCGGTGCGGTTGTAAACAATGGGGCGGAAGACTAACGCGTGGACGCCGATCAAGCTCAAGATGATCATCTTCGTCCAAAAGAACGGATTGGGCGCGTACTTGGTCGCTTCAGAAGTTGCCAAGAGCAAGCCTGTACCGATCATGATGACGCCACCGATCCGCTTCCATAGCCGCAAACTGGTCACAACCTCGGTAATGGTTAGACTCTTCAACGTTAGCCCGAGAAGGCGCAGATTGGTCATGAGGATCATGCCACCAAGCAGCGCGATGCACGTCAGATGAGTAGACAGAACTATCGGATACACAAGGACCGATTCGCTGAACTCATTTAGAAATCCGATGCTTTCGAGTGACTGAGCGATAGACACGGCGGATACTCTGTTAGTAAATAAATTTACTCAAGGAACCCGGTAAAGATCCCGCCAAAGACAACTGAAACCCATAGCAGAAGAGATATGGCTGCGACGAACTTACTCAAGACAGGCGGCGCATCTTTCATCGTCGCTACTCTTCTGTGAACTGTGAAATTGTAAATCAGCGCGGCGGCGAGTACATACATCTTCCACGGGAAGATCGGGTTAATCGCATAAATACCGACCTGCGACAAGAAAAGCATAAAGCCGGAGAATGCGACGAATATCATGGCGATCACAGTCCACGGCTCTGTGTACCTCAGAATCCGCGCCGCCGTTTCCTGCCGCAGTCCGAGGTTCAACAGACGAAGGTCTACCAGAGCAATTGATCCGACACCCACGGCGAAGCCACCGATATGTATACACTCCGCGAGCGGAAAGGCCCATTCGGTATTGTTGAGCGTATCGGCGACGGCGTTTTGGATCAGCACCTATCTAATTCGTCCTCGTGTCAAGGTACACGATGCGGTCCGCGCTTTGGGCGCGCTGATGAAGATGCTCGATCACTCTGGCGTGAAGTTTGTCGAGCGGCGGCTCGATGTAGCCGATGCCGCGTCCGCAGATGACCATACAGGTCCATAAGACTAGGGAGAGCGAGGCGGCAAGCTTCGCGAGTCCGGGTACTGTGCCGGATCTATCGAACTCCGCGGCTTTGGCATATACACTGCGGCGAAAGAGCAGCGCATGGACAAGGATTAGCGCCAAGACAGCCATCTTTGCGCGGAAGAATGCATTGTAGTAATATTCTTCCGCTTTGGATCCTAACATCAGAATCCCACAAGTCGCGACAATGGCAAAGCCGACCCACTTAAGCCGGCGCAACTGATTCACGACATCCGCGATTGGGCGTTTGCGCATAGCGAGTCCGAGGAGGCGGAGGTCGACGATGAACACCATTCCACCGAACAGAGAAATTCCCGCAAGATGCGAAGACATAATTGCGGGATACACGTACCACGATTCCCGAATGGCCGTGAAAAGCGGTGTACTCTGAACCCACTGCGCAAAGGTCAGGAGAGACATACTAGATAAAGGCGAGGAAGATACCGCCGAACACCACACCGACCCATAACGTGATAGAGACGCACGCAACCACCTTGGCCCTAGTTCCTGATTTGCCAGAGTAGGCCGTCTTGCGGCGGATCGTGTAGTTAAAAATGATTGCCAGCAGAAGCAGCACCATCTTCAGATCGAAGACCCAATTGAGATAATACATATCCGGATCGGAAGAGAACAGCAGGGGGCCGGAGGTAAGCATGACTACTAAGCCTAGCAATGTCCAGGGCGCGAGGTCGGCAGCGACTTCGGCGGTCGACTGATGGTTCATTCCAAGTCCGAGGAGCCGGAAATCAACAATAGCGATGGTTCCTACGGAGAGCGCGAATCCAGCGATATGAATGCATTCGAGAGTGGGGAAGATCAGTTCGGAGGAATTGAGCGGATTGGTGACCTGTAGAATCATTATGCTCACGCCTTTCTAGGCAGCGCTGCCTTGCATCTCTCACCGGACGGCATAACGCTCTACAGAAGCTCGATGGGAGGCCGGGAGGGCTATTGCTGCAGCACTCTTTGCACCCTGATTTCCGGGAGATCCCGGTCCTTCGTAATATCCGATGAGACGGCCAAAAGTTAAAACTCCGAACCATAGGAACAAAGAGAGGGCGCCGGCCAGCTTGGCACGGCTTGGGATGGCCGGTGACTTGTCCAGTTCGGCCGTGTTGTTATAGACCAGAGGACGAAAGATCAGTGCGTGTATTCCGATCAGTGCGAGGAAAGTCAACTTCGCCCAAAAAAACGGATTAGGAGAGTACTTCTCGGCTTCAGAGGATGCGAGCAGCAGACCCGCTGTAACCATGATGCAGAAGCCAACCCGTTTCCAAAGACGAAACTTACTAACAACCTCACTGATTGACCGATCCGTCATGGCGACCCCGAGCAGTCTCAGGTCCGTCATAAGAATCATGCCGCCGAAAACGGCGATGCAGGTGAGATGAGTCGACATAACAACCGGGTAAACCAATGCCGACTCGCGAAAATCCGTGAGAAAACCTATGCTCTGAATCGCGTGCGCAATAGACAAACTTCTCCTCCACTTAGTACTTATACAAAGGCGATGAACAGGCCGCCGAAAACGACAGAGACCCATAACGCAAGGGAAAAGATCCCTACCGCTTTATTCACGCCTGGGGTGGCTCCCGACAACACCACTTTTCTGTGGATCGTATAGTTATAAATAATCGCGACCAACAGAGCTACCATCTTGAAGCGGAACGAAGAGTTTCGCAAGTACATATTCGGGTCCGAAGAAAAGATCAACGGACCCGAGATCAGCATGATCACGAGGCCGAGCAGCGTTAGGGTGGAGGTCTCCTTCAATAGTTTTGCAGCATCGCGTTTTCCCCAGCCAAGCAGTCCGAAGTCGACAATAGCAATGGTCCCTATAGAGAGGGTGAATGCCGCGATGTGAATGATCTCTAAAAGAGGGAAGGACCACTCATTATTGTTGAGGGGATTTGTGGTTGGATCGTAGACCAGTTCCAAGAACATCCTGTAACATCTCCCAATACCAGAGGTAAAGGCTATCATGGAACCGCGGCAACACGGACGAAGATGCAGTCACAGCCGGTCAGTAACCAGTCACTGAATTTGTTTTCAGCGAGTTAGGTTTTTAATCCACCAAGCACGCGATACTGTCAAGCTTCAGACGTCCGATGATCCGGAACCATCGTCATAACTCGAGTCGTCACCGGAGGAATAGTCATCAGAGCCGTCGTCGCTGCCGTCATCACTTACGTCGCTGCCATCATCACTTACATCCTGCGGGTCGGAGTCAGAAGCGCTCGCGTACCGGTCTTCATCACCGCGGGTGTTGTCGTCAGTCCAGTCATTCCGTGCACCCCTGTCCCGGTCATCATCGTAATAGTTGTTGATGATGGTTTCCGAAACCGGCGATACCGGTGAACCACCACTGAAAAACTCGCCCCCGCCACCAAAAAAGCCGCCCTGGTGGTGTCCGAAAATAGAGGCCAAACTTGAAAACGCGAGTTCACCAGCGACCACACCCGCGGCTGTAGTGGCCGCATTGCGCAGGAAGCCGGAGAACGCTCCGCCACCTGAAGGTTGTGAAGGCGGCGCATACTGCGGAGGAGGAGCTTGGGGCTGCTGATAGGCGGGTTCCTGATAACTCGAGCCGCGATAACCGCCGGGCCGGTCACCTCTGCTTTCCTGGCCCCATCCGCCCGCTTGGGATCCGCGCTCCGCCGGAGTCGACCCAAGAAAACTCGAGGAACTTGCTCCCGCCGATCCCCGTTGTTTCAACTCGTCGATCTGCGCTTTGGCCTGAGTGAGGGCCATCTCCTGAATCAGAACCGTCTGCGTCAGGATGTAGAGCGCGTCGGGTCGCGCACCGATCGTGCGTCGTATGACATCGTCAGCGTCGCGGTCGATCTGCGGGGCCGGTGCGTCCTGAATCCTTTTGGCCAGCGCCTCGATCATTTGCCGTTCCTGGTCTGTCATCTTTTCTCCTGATGTGAGTTACGGCGCCGGGCGGCAGTTCGTTCCCACCACCTGCTCGGGCCACGGAGCGCCTCTTCCCGGGTTCATTATGTCACGTGCGTTGGTTGTTACGGCTGGTCATCACCTTGGCGCTGGTGGCCGCCGATGTGAGATTCGGAACGGTTTTGCGGATGGAACGAAAGCCGTGGGAGGTGGCACCGGCTTGATGAACCAGGATCAGGGATTGGACCTACTGTGACTCACTCGCTTTGTTGCGTTTGACCGGCTTGCCGTAAACCTCGATCCAGGCGACGTCCGAGTACCCGCCCGTGCCATGACCGCTTCCGGGACTCAGATCGGCAAAACCGATGGCATCGACTTTGCTGAGATCCACTTTGTCGAGCAAGGTTCCCTTAGTCCGGACTGTGGCGGCGTCGAGCTTGAGCCAACGCACATCGGACACGTAGAACTCGCTCTCTAAGTAATCGAGCGCGTTCGCATCTACATGGTTACCGACTAACAGCGTTCCGTCTGCAAGCTTTAAGACCGGGCGAACTTCATGGAACCCCGAGGTCTTGGTGTACCAACGGATTTTGGCTTTGCCTGTGAGATCCACGAAGTCGTCCCTGTGACTCAGTGTGAGCGCGCAGGCGGTCGCGCAGAGTCCTGTCCAGATGTGAGGCACATCGCCTTCGCTGGTAATGCCGAAGTCTTCTTTGCCTGTGCCGTACAGATTCAATTGCAGATCGGGGTTTACTACGAAGTCCTGGGTGACCGGCACATTTCCAGGGGCACGTTTCCAAGTCTCCTTGAAGAATAGCGGAGGCGGTTGAGGCGCCGGGCCCCTGCCGGCACCGCGCTCTGCCGGTATCTGGGCGAATGCGCCAATCGCGCTGCACAAGAGAATTAAACCAATTATCGTCTGCTTCATGGGACCTCCGAAAAGCGTATAAGAAAGCCGGGCCTTATGAACGGGGGCAACCCCCGGGCTTCCTGCCTCGCAAGCAGTGGCTTACGTATTATATAGGGCGTTGCTGCTGGAAGACAGGCTCTTCTGGGCCTCAAACCGGCGCGGCCTTCCGGCGCGCTCCCGTGCCGCTCAATCCTCGCTATACTCTCTCTCGAATGGATGCCGATCTATCTCGGGGCGCATCGTGACGGGGACGCCGTCTGGTGAGGTGCCGTTTCAGGCAAACATCGACCTGTTGCGGCTGTTTCTGACGCAACGCCCAGAGATCGTCGAAAGCATAGAGGCCGTTCTGAACGCCCAGCGAAAGCCGATCCAATACCTGCAGGACCGGGCGCTTTTATCCCGCCGCTTCGAGGAGTGCTTCCTTACGCGCACGGGGGTTACCGACAGCCAAACTCGTTTTAGAGACCAACTGGAAGAAGCGCATTGGGCCGGTGGCTTCAGGCCTCGTCCGGTTCAGGATCTGCATAACGACCTGATCGATCCGGCGGAGATGATGGTTCGCGGCTTTTATTGCTGGCAGCAGACGAGGTGGCCGGGCCGCAATGGCCGGATGCACTACGCCCACACGCTGTTCAACCTATATGTGATCCGGTGGCTCGAGTTCCTGAGCATGCGCATCTGGGATGAGGATCCGAGCAGCGCGCGCGGGCGGCTCGTGCAGATTCAGGGCGTGCTCGATGAACTCTGGAGAAGCTCACCAGCCGGCCAGCCTGTGATCGTGCGCGATGCGCGCTGGCTGATTCCGCTGGCGCAGAGCCCTATCACCGATGAGTTGGCGCCCTATTTCGAGGTGGCGCGGCAGGTCACGGAGACGCTTCCCGAAGCGGACGTGGTCGCAATCGAGAAGGCTCATGTTCGCATGTTGGGCGGCCATTTGACCTCACAGATTCGTTACTACTGCACGAGGGACGGCGTGTCTATGGATGAGCATAGCGTCGTCAATCGCACGCGCACCTCCAATGCGCTTGATTTCGCACTGCTGGTGCAAGGTCTGGTGGTGCTGCTCAAAGGCTACGGCTGTGCCCTCCAGAGCAGCGACAAGAGAATACGGCTCGACATGGCTGGGGCGATCTGGCAGGGCATATCTGCCGATCCCGAGCTGTTTCTGAATCGGGTGGACCTGTTGGGCGCCTACAGCATGATCGAGCACGTTTTCATCACGACGGATCGCGAAGACCATGCCGCTTATTCGCAGTTAGGGCAACGGCATGTGCGGCTGCTGAGAGAGTACGGCGCATTGGTCGACAGATTGATCGAGCCGTTGCGCGACGACTTGCCATGTTTCCGGCCGGCCGAGGGCGGTTTCTCTCCATATGGAGTTATATTCGGGTTGCCGTCGCATCTGATCGAGCACATGGCGCTCAAATCGTTGCAGCACGATGCCGAAACACGATTCAGTCTGGAGGATGTCTTCGACGATGGGGACGCCAGCGCGGCGAAGCTCGAGTGGGTGAACGGCTGGCGCAGATTGGCCCACATCGACCGCGAAACACAACGGCTGTACGACTACCCGCAACAGTTCGCTGAAGAGGTTTACGATCGCATCGGCCGCGAGTTGCGGCGGCGTGACTTAGACGCGGGGGCGCGCGAGAGTTCAAAAATCGGGCACCTGTACATTGTGTGCGGGAACGACCTGGTAATTGATTCGAAGGGGGCTGCGATTCCAGAACTGCCCGCCCGGTACTTCGCCTCGTCGGACCCGCAGATGGTGGCGGCGCAAAAAGCTGAGCCGTATGAACAGGCGCAACTGCTTGCGGGGCGGCGGGAAGGACACTTCCTTGTCAGTTACGAAACGCCGGGCGGATGGATGGCGCTCAAGAAGGACCTACTCACGGATGTACTTGGTGTGGGCGGCGATGCCAGAATTGTCGGGCTGCCGCTCGAGGCGGCTCAGGTGCTGCGGCTCATGTGCACCGATCTGACGAGACCGGAGCACGGGGGGGATGAGGCGAGCGTGGCGGGATCTAGGGAGAAAACTGGGCCGGTGACGGCAACGGGCGCGCCCGAGTCGGGGCGTGAGTGAAAGCCGGGATAAGGACAGTTGGCCCTGGTTTGGCATGTTGTCGAGCGGTATACACGCATGAGCCGGGAAATCCCGATGTACGAGGCTACGATCGAAGGCCGAAGGCGTTCACGCGCCCTGGAAAATTCGTGTGCCGCTTCGCGGACAGGATCTCACTTTGGCGAATGGTCGGAAATTTATGGGGACAACTTCTCCAGGTCGGCATTCCGCGTGCAGAAAACGCACGAAGTGAATGAGCGCGCGCTGAAGCACCTGAGAAAGATGTTCGAGAGCAAACTGGCGGAGCTGACCGCCGACCATATCGAGATGTACCTCGCAAGCGGCTCAAGCGACGGGCGCTGGTGAAGACGAAAGATGGATTCGTAGAGAAACAGGTGCTGAAGGCAACGACAGTGCATCAGGAATTGCGAGTGCTGCGGCGCAGGTTGAATGTGGCCGGGCGCAAGAAGTTCCTGTTTACGAATCCATGGGCGGGCGTCGAGTTTCCGGCGCGGGTCGATGGGCTGTTCCGGCCGCATTATGTCACGTGGCCGGAGCAACAAGTCAGCTCGACTGGTGAACCGGACGGTGTGGATTTCGAATCCGAAGACGCCCGACGGAGTCGCCGAGGGCACATCGCGGTTGCTGCATATACAAAGCAGCTTGCGATCTCTGGGCCCGGCGAATACTGTTCCCGAGCGACGAAATGCCAGCGGTCATCAGAAGACGCTCAAGACGGACTGGCACGCCCCATTGCGGCGAGCTAAGGTGCCGTAATTCCGCGTCTACGATCTACGCTTGACTTACGGCACCCGGCTCAGCGCCGAGTGGTGCGATCGATGATCTCTTTTGAAATCACCAGGAAGTTTGGTCGGGGCGGGGCGATTTGAACGCCCGACCCCCTGCGCCCAAGGGAGCGAAATCGGTTCCAGGCGGTCTATCGAGTTTCGCGAATTCCTAATGGTTACAACAATCCGGGGAATCTGCTTTCGCTCAACGAGCAAGTTCATCGGACGGAACGGATCGGATTCGGACACAGTTTTGGCACAGTGGAAAAGCAGGGGCGTGATGCAAGCATCCTATCATTCATATGCGATCCGAGGGATCAAATGCATTAAATCGGCACGAGCGGCTCTGGCATTTCTCACGACGTCCATCAGGGCGATCGGCACGCGTCTGTTCCCTTAGTTGTCTAATGACGGCGCGAGAGGCGCTGACGATTCCAGTGGCAGGTCGCGCTGAACTCTGCGGATGTCGAACGCTGCGAATTCGATATAGTGCTGATTGCACGCTGGCGTGCCCTATTGGGTTCGGCATTGGTGCTCTCATGGCTCGTATCCGGTTTTCAGCTAGCATGGCTGGCTCCAACAAAAACATGCCGCAGGCTTGAAAAGTAGACATCCAACACAGATGTGGCTGGGGGAGCCGTCACGATATCAGTATGGGATAATATCACTCCTAGCGATCAAAAGCGATCAGTACGAGGAGGACGGCTTATGCAGATTAGGCGCGACCAGATGCAAGCTTTCGACACTCTGGCTCAGAAGGCGTTCCGCCGTCGTGTCGGGGCCTATCTCCGTCAACATCTTCCTGATCGCACCAAAGCGCTGAACGATGTAGAACTGGAAACCAGAGTGGCGGAATGCCAGGAAATCGCGGCGGGATACGGGATCGATAGCGAACGAGCCATAGCAAAGTGGTCATACCTTACATTTGTTGTCGGTGTAAGGTTCCACAAACACGTGGACATCGAACCGCACCTTAGCCGCTCGGATATTGATCAAAACCTCAAACTGGATTTTTTGATGCGATCACTTATCTTCCATCTGGAGGCTGCAGAACGCGGAAAGGCTGGGAAATGGCCGGGATAGTCGCTGCGCCACTCGTTGCATTCGGTCCGCCTGGCTGGGCTCTCTATGGTCTTGTCTTGGTTGGTACGGCTGCCATTGCAGCCTACGAAGTACATACCGCCATGGAGGCAGCCGACACCACCTTTTCCGAGATCGCCGCCGGTGCTGTCCAGAAGTGCACTGACGTTGTCAAGCCCACCATCCTGCTCATGTCGCAGCAAGCGGGCAAGAAGATCCGAGGCCTTACCGCACAGATAAGAATTCACGCTGCTCGGGTTCTCGGCACGACAGTCGGTGGGAAGCCTCCAGATCACCAAAAAGATCCGAAACGTGACAGACCGCATTGGTGGAAGGAAATCAAGGAGTGGTTGCGTCAGATTCGGGAGAAGGGCTTGTCCGATAAGCAGCTAGCGCGTGAGTTGGAGGAACGTTTCAGCAAAGAGGAACTCGATGAAATTCGTGAGGCTCTCCGCCGTGCGGCTGAACAGATGAACGATGAGCCGCCCGACTTTCCACCTACAGCAACGCCATAATGAGGTCAGACTGTGAATACAAGAGATTTAGATGCACTCACTTCGGAAGCCAGCGAAGCGCTAATCAAGGCCTCCGAGGAATTTGAAGACCGAATAAAGAACTATGGAGTCACTGGCGCTCACGAGTGGATGTTCGCCGTCAGGGAGGCTTTGCATGATCTCCGCCGCCTCGAAGTGTCACTCTGTGCGCTGTACAGCGCTCGGGATCGCGAAGACGCTGCAAGACTCTGTAGTGAATATGTTGAGATGTGGCTGTACCAGGTGCTACCTCACATTCAAGCACACATGACTGAGCTTGAACATGAAATGGACCGCGTTCGTCCCGGGCGGGGCTCGACGCCCCAATTGTGAACATACAGATTAGTTCAGTTTCAGCCGCCGCACCTCTGCACGTAGCAGCGGGCTCATTGAAAAGACCGGTACCGGAACAGAGCATCATCCTGCCGCTATTGAAATCTTAGCGCGGCGATGGCGTGTGGACTGTCGCCGCGAGCCACATGGGAAAGTCGCCGCCCGAAAGCATTTTCCCGGCGTCGGCCGCGCGGCTTGCGTCCGCAGAAGGGCCCGGGATTCTCCAATAAGTTTTCCAGCTTGTTTCCAACGGCGGCGCTCCCGAACGGCATTGACGATCATTTAAGTACAACTGTGACCGGTAGTGGAACATAAAGGGATTGGCAGACGTGGCCCTCCTCGGCAGCGAACTCCCATTCGCGGTTTCAATGGCTTACCGCGGCGGACAAAATCCAGTGTACGTCTGCCATTTGTCTGCCACGTAGCGCAGTTCTGGCCTCGATTTCGGAAAATTTCAAAAATACCCAGAATGTTTCGGAAAGTTTCAGTTCCGAGCTGCATCGTGTTCCAGCGCAGTTCGAGGTTTCGGAAGATTTCAGAATGTTTCAGAAAGTTTCAATCAAGCCTCCGGCAGCCCCATCAAACGGCAGCGAAGACCCGGTAATGGAACATAAAGAGATTGCCCGGCATGATGCTCACGTTTCGAGGGCATCCACTGCGCCCTGAGCATATTCCGATGCCGGGCAAAAACGCGGGTCTGCCCGGCATTTGCCGGGCGCCGTTCCGCCACGCGCGATCGGATCAATTTGCAGCCTCAAGGGGCCTCAATTCCGCGCCGCTCCGCGGAGAGAGAGTCGCGCGCCTACTTTTCTTCCCAACGGCGTCCCGAACCGTCCCGCAGGATTCCCTTGGTAATTAGGGAGACCTGATGGAACCGATGGAAAAGCCCGTGATCACCCACAGCAAGGGTGAGGTATGAAGGCGAAACTCGCTCTGTCCAAACAAGCAGAGATCCCGCTACGCGTGCGCGAAGCCGCTGTGTTTCTTGGCGTCAGCCCGCAGACGGTGTATCTTTGGGTTGAGCGAAAGCAGATTCCCCATCTCCGCGTGATGGGCCGCAACATCCGATTCCTGAAATCGGAGTTGGAGCCCTTCCGCGCGCAGTTCAAACAGGAGGTGGTGAATTGGCAAGACCAGTGAAGCACGATGGGGGCCTGTACAAGCGCGAGGGATCGAAAGTCTGGTGGATGCGGTACCGCGACAAAGACGGCGTCCGCCAGCGGGAATCAACTCTCACCGAGGACTGGGACGAAGCGCAGAAGCGTCTCAGAGAGCGCCTGCAAGCCCGAGACAACAACACGCTGCCCGCGTTGCGCCGCGGACAGGATCTCACCTTTGGCGAATGGTCGGACTTTTATCTGGAGAACTTCTCCCGGCCGCCATTCCGCGCGCAGAAGACTCATGAAGTGAATCAGCGCGCGCTGAAGCACCTGAGAAAGATGTTCGAGAGCACCACACTCGCTGAACTGACCGCCGACGATATCGAGATGTGCCTTCGGAAGCGGCTCAAGCAGCGGGCGCTGGTGAAGACGAAAGATGGATTCGTAGAGAAGCAAGTGCTGAAGGCAACGACAGTGCACCAGGAGTTGCGAGTGCTGCGGCGCATGTTGAACGTGGCCGTGCGCAAGAAGTTCCTGTTTGCGAATCCATGCGCGGCGTCGAGTTTCCGGCGCGAGTCGATGGGTTGTTCCGGCCGCATTACGTGACGTGGTCGGAGCAGCAGAAGATCGAGTTCGCGGCGCCGGAGTACCTGCGCAACGTCATCCGCATCGTCACCGAAACCGGACTACGCATCTACAAAGAGCTGACGCCGGTGAAGAAGGATCAGCTCGATCTGGTGAACCGGACGGTTTGGATTCCGGACTCGAAGACGCCCAACGGGGTCGCCGAGGTTCCGTTGACGGACATCGCGGTGGCTGCCTTCACAAAGCAGCTCGCGATCTTAGGGCCTGGCGATTACCTTTTCCCGAGCGACGAAAATGCCAGCGGTCATCAGAAGACGTTCAAGACCGCCTGGCACGCGACGTTGCGGTGGGCGAAGGTGACGTATTTCCGCCTCTACGATCTCCGCTCCACGTACGCCACCCGGCTCAGCGCCGGCGGCGTTGCGGACG
>JAFAWA010000059.1 GCA_019242155.1 Terriglobia bacterium
GAAATCCCGCTGCTCGCACGCCGCTTTGCCCTGCGCCAGCATCTCGCGGGCTTTCGCCCGGGCTTCCCGCAGCGTATTGAGCCGCCGGGCTGCATCTTCTAGGGCGGGCTCCTCGGGAAATTCCGCCCTCGCGCGCCGTACTGTCTCTGCGGCCTTGACCCAGTCACCGGCCTCGATCTGCTGATCGATCTGCGTAAGCCGGCGGGCGAGGGCATCCGCGCGAGCCTGGCGGATGGCCTGCTCGACACGCGCGATGGCTGCGTCCAGGCCGGCGTAATGCGGGTGAACTTCTAAAAGACGCTTCCACTGCTCCAGTGCAGCCTCAAGCCTCGACTCGGATTCGAGAACACGAGCCTTCCCGGCAATCGACACGGCCAGATTAAGCTTGTCAAGAACCTGGTGAAGCTCGTCTTCAATCCAGGATTCGCCGGGAAATCGTTCCTGGGCTTGGCGCCACATTTGCGCCTGGGCGTCGAGATTCGGCTCGCGAGCTACGGCCAGCTTCAGTTCTTCTAAATGCGCCGCCTTTTGGCCGCGCTCCGCTTCGGCAGCCATACGCGCGAAGGTGGCATGCTCCGGATGATTCACCAGATATGGCCGGGCAATTTCCAGTACGCGCCTGTATTGGCGGCTCTCCAGTTCCCGCGCGGCCGTGACGATATCGGAGAGGTGATCGATGGTGGCGGCGGCGACGGAGCGGAGCTCCTGATCCTCGGGACACTCGGCGCGAATGGTGCGGGCGCGTTCCAGCATCGCGGCCGCCTTCGATGTGGGCACAGGGGTTTCGGCAACGGAGCGGGTGAGCGCGCGCAGCTCCTCGCCGATAGCCTGACAGCGTTCCCAAGACGTTTTTTCCGCGGCAATCGTCTGCAGGAGCCCCGAGAGATCCGGATTGCCAGGCCACTTGCTCAATCCGTCTTTGAGCAGAGACAGGGCACCTTCGTAATCCTTTGCGTCTGCCAGTGCGCGCGCCTGCCGGCCCAGTTCCGCAACGGCCGCCGCCCGCTCGAGGACGCCCATCTGTTCGCGGCACCGTTCCGCGAAAGCACGCAACTCCGAATCGTCAGGATAGTCCGGTGCGAGTTCCGCCAACAGGCGTAAGGCCGCATCCGGCTTTCCCTGACCAAGCAGCCGGTTGGCCTCCTGGAGTGCCTTTTCCTTACGGATTTGCTCTCGTAGAGCGACGATTGAAGGTTCACCCGGATATTCGCGCAGTGCCGATTCCACCAGGGGAAGAGCCTCGGAGTAACGGCTCGCTCGTACCAAGTTGCCAATGGCGCGGATGGTTTCCTGCCGTGCCAAATCCCGCCGCCAGGCAGCTTCGGCGCCGCGCACCGAGTCCTGGAGATCGAGGAGGCTTTTCTCGCGCGGCCAGGTGCGCAGGCCTCGGTCGAGCAGCATCAAAGCGCCTTCGAAGTTGTGATTGTTCGAGAGCTTGCGGACGTCATTGGCCAGCTTATCGATGGCTTCTGTCCGCCGGCGCGATTCCAGGAGTTCGCGGGCGCGGGCCAGCATCCCGCCGAGCGTCTCATCGCCCGGAAAACGCGCCACCGCCTCTTGCAGAGCGCGAATCGCCTCTTCGAAGCGGCTTTGCCCGATCAGCGCCTCACCTTGTTGAGCGGCCGACGCGCGCTGCTGCCGGGCACGCAACTCCTGGCCGGCGCGGGCGGCGAGCGTCTCGAGCACGGGCTCGCCCGGATACCGATGGCTCGCTTCCCGCGTCAGCGCGAGCGCTTCGTCAAACCGCCCTTGCTCGAGCAACAGGCGCGCCTGGGAAGCAGCTTTCCCCACCGCTTCGGCGTGCTTTTGCTGTTCCCATTCCGCTCCGATCCGCTCTGCCGCCGCCTTGAGCGTCTCATCGTTGGGATGTTCGCCGAGAGACTGCTGCAGGAGGCGGAGCGCGTCCTCGAAGCGCCCTTGGCGTACGAAATTCTGACTCTGCCGTACCGCTTCGTCGATTGCCTGCTGATACTCCCAGGCGGCTTGCCGTTCTCTGAGGAATTCCTGCAAGCGGAGGATTGCGGCCTCATCAGGCCAGGTTTGAAGCGCGCGCTTGAGGAGATCCGCTGCCTCGGCGAACCGGTGCTGTCCGGCCAGCGCCTCTGCTTCGGTCTGCGTTTTGGCGATGGCCTCCGCCCGGAGGTGCCTGCGGAGTTCCTCTTCGGCGCGGACCAGCAACTGCTGCAGTCCACTCTCGCCGGGATACCGCGCCAACGCTGCCCGCAAGAACTCGATGGCCTGATCGAGCCGGCCGCCGTCGATCAGCGAACCGGCCCCGGATTCCGCTTTCTTGATCTCCTCGCGCCGTTTGTGCTCCGCCCACTCGCTTTCAAGTTGGCGCTGCAATTTCAGCAACTCCGGATCGCCTTGGTACTGCCGCAGACCCTGAGCCACCGTTTGCAAGGCTTCCGGGTATTGCAACGCCTGGCGCGATTGACCGGCACGCTGTAGGATCCCGGCAATCGCCTGCTCCCGGTCCCAGGCTGCCTTTGCGGTCCGGATAGCTTGCAGTTCGCGTGTCAGGGCGGACTCTCCGGGAAATTCCGGTACAGCCTGGCCGAGTATTTCGAGCGCCCGATCAAATTGCCGCGCCGCGGCAAGCCCGCGAGCCTCCTCAACCAATTGCGCAACGGCAGCGGCGATTTCGCGTTCGCGGATGCGCGCCTGTGCGTCTGCGGCCAGCATTTCCAGTTCCGGCTCGCCCGGATAGGCTGCCATGACGGGGTGGAGCAGTTTCACAACCTGGTCGGGGCTGTCTGCATCCAGGAGCCGGCGGGCTTCAGCCGCGGTATGTTGGACGGCTTCCCGCTTCCGGCGTTCTCCAAGCTCGCGCTCGAAGTGTTGCCGCAGCTCGAGCAGGGCGGGTTCGCCGGAGAGTGTCTCGAGGGCTGAATCGAGATGCCGCAGCGCTTCGGTAAGCTCCCCTTGCGAGCCCAATTGACGCGCGGATTGCACCGCGTTCTGAACTGCCTGTGCGCGCTCCCACGCCCCTTTCTCTAACTGCAGAGCCTGTTGGCGCCGCAGGATGGCCTCTTCTTCCGGCCAAGCCTTTAATCCGCGGGCGAGCACCTCAAAGGCGCGATCGAACGCGCGGGCCATGGCATGGGCGGCCGCTTCCCGGAGGATGGCATCCACAGCGCGGGCGTGTTGCAAGGCGGCGGCGCGCTCCTGCGCCCGCGCCAGCAGATCGGTTAAACCAGGTTCCCCGGGACACTCCCGGAGCGTCTGTCGAATCAGTTGAACGGCGTCTTCTGCCCGGTCTTCCCCTAGTAGTGCGGCCGCCCGATTCGTGGCCTCCCGAATGGCCTCAGCCCGCCGCTGCTGCTCCCATTCGCTTTCGAGCTGCTGCAGGGTCTCTACCAGTTCCGGCTGAGATCCATACTCTCGCGCGGCTAACTCTACCGCCTGGATGGCCTCGGCGAACTGACCCTGGGATTGCAGTTGCTTACACTGCGCCAGAGTGGCGCGAATCGCGCGCTGCCGATTCCAGTCTGCCTTGGCCGAAAGCGTGCCGCCAAGCAGCCGGATCAGGTTGCCCTCTCCGGGGTAGGTTTTGAGTGCCTGGTCAAGGACCGCAAGCGCCTGGTCGAAATCGTAGGCGCTCTCGAGAGCACTCACCTGATCCGCAATTCCCGCCAGCGCGCGGGATCTAACCTCCGCATCCAGTTCCTTGCGGGCATATGCGCGAAGGTGAGCCGCCTCCTGGCTATCCGGAAACTCAGCCGCAAGCTTGTCCAGGCTGCCGACTGCCTCCTGGTAACGCTGTTGGCGTACCAGATCAGTAGCTGCCACGATCTCGGTTTGCAGCCTTTGGCGCTTTTCGTATCGACCCTTTTCGACCTCAATCCATGCCAGCAGGCTTTGCACCTTCGGAAACTCCGGCATTGGGCCCAACGCGCTTAACACCGCCGTCGCCTGGTCGTGGTCATTCATCACCAGGAACGTGTCGGCTCTGGCGAGCGCTTCTTCCGCCCGCCGTTCCCTCTGCCGGTACTCCAAGGCGTGCTCCACCATTTCCAGGACCTTGCCGGCTTCGGGATGCAGGGGGTCTTGCCGGAGCGCCTCGGTTACAATTCTATGAGCGGATGTTAGATTCTTACGATCGAACTCGGCATGCGCGTCCCCGAGTAGCGCAGCCGCCTGTTTGCTACGTTCCAGCATGGCCTGAGCTTCGGCCCGCCGGCTCTGAATATCGGGATTATCGCGGTCCAGTTTGAGCGCGGAATCGAAGCTCTGGACGGCCTCGGCGAAGCGGCGTTGCGTCAGATGGTTCTCACCGGATTTCAGCAGGGCATCGATGCGCGGTTGGAGAGTGCGCAACTGGAGTTGCTTTTGCAGGTCTTCCCAAAGTGAGCGCGCCAGCCGGTTGGAGGGATCGAGATCCAAAACCTCCAAAACCAGAGGCTGCACGGATTCCAACTGCTTCCGGGCGTACAGTTCCTGAGCCTGCTTCAGCAGGGTTGCGGCCTGCTGCTGCTGCAGTTCGATACACACCGGCTCTATGTCGAGCTGAAGTTCCTTAAGATTTTGATATCTTAGCTGCCGGTCCTTATGCAGCAGCCGCGAGATGGCCCTTTGAAGCGCCTCGGAACAATCCGGCACCCAGTCTCGCAGGGGAGGAGGATCCTCAAAACTGGTCTTGTACATGAGCGCGCGGGCATCAGAAGCCTGGAAGGGATGCCTGCCCGTCAGTAACTCGTAAAACAGGACGCCGAAGGCGAAAATGTCGCAGAGCGCATCCACTTCGCCTCCGGAGAGTTGTTCCGGAGCCATGTAAAGGAGGGTGCCGATGACGAACCCTTCTTGCGTCAGGCGGGTGACATTGCGATCGCCGGCCAGCCGCGCGATGCCGAAATCCATGATTTTGACGCGGCCGTCGCCGAGCACCATAATATTGGCGGGCTTGACGTCGCGATGCACTACGCCGTTCCGGTGCGCGCAGTACAACCCTTCGGCCACCTGCGACATGATGTTGCACTTTTGCAGAAGGCTCAGCGGTTTATGCGATGCGATGATTTCGTGCAGATCCTCGCCTTCCAGGTATTCCATGACCAGGAAGGGATTGCCTTCGAATTCCCCATACTCATAAACCGTTACAATGTTTTCGTGCCGGAGGTTGCCTGCAACGAAGGCCTCGTTGCGAAAGCGACTGAGTACGTCTTTGCCGGCCTCGGTGAGAACCTTGATGGCGACCAGACGCCCGACCGTGGGGTCGAAAGCGCAGAAGACCTTACCGAACCCTCCTCGGCCCAGCTCGGATCGTACCTGGAATCTTCCAATGTGGGAAGGCAGCGCGTCCGGCATGAAAAGCAGGCGCGAAGAGTCCCTTCGGGCGCCTATAGCTTGAACAATTATATACGGCTCTGGTGCAATTCAACGTAAGCCCGGTCGGACAAACGGCAACCCCGCCAACTATTTAACAGGCGGGGTTGGTTGCAGATACGTCCGGTAGGGGTGATACCCGGCGTGTCCGAGGCCAGCCTGGTGGTTAGGTCAGAAGATGGAGTCCCAGGCGTCACTGATCGCCCCGCCCACATCGCTAGCTACATTACTGGCGGCGCTACCGACATCACTGACCACGTCCCCGGCGGCACTACCGACATCACTGACGACGCCCTCTGCGGTGTCACCGACGGTTTGCGCAGCATCGCCCACCCACCCGGCGGCATCACTGGCGGCGCCTGCCACCCATTTACCGGCGTCAGCCACGCCGTCGATGCCGTCCGCAGCGACATTGTATAGGCTGTCCGCAATGTTTCCGAAATCGATGGTGAATCCCCAATCATAGTCGGCGCCGAGTCCCAGAGCCAGTCCTGCGCCGAAATTGAAGCTGAACTTACCGTTCTTATAGCCCGCGTCGACATCGACCTTTGCGCCGACGCCAGTCCAGCCCGTGACATCCCCGTTCACCCCGCCAAAGTCGCCCAGGTCCTCGGAACCTTTAAGGGTAGCGCTGGCACCATCGAATCCGCCTGCGCCCAGATCAACGTAGTCACTTTTGCCGACCCCGATACCTGCCTCGGCAAATCCGCTAACTCCGGCCTCTGCATCGGCGCTCAGTTTAGTTTGGGAGTCGATGTCGTGGCCGCCCAGATTGTAGAGCGAAGGGCTGTCGTATTCACCCTGGTAATGAGAGTGCACCAAGTCGGCACGGCCTTGAACGCCGACACTCGCCGATGCCGTCCAATCGTTGAACCCCGTGTTTTCGTAGGCACGACCCTGCACCTGCAGAAAATCTGTGGAGCCGCTGGCGGAGAGCTTGCCCCAGTTTCCAGAATCGCTGTAGTTCACATCTCCGGTCTGGAACAGGTGCCATTCGAATTGCGCCATGTTGTTGCCCGGCCGATCCGCCCCCAACGAGTTGAGATTACCCGGCAGATTTTCACCGCCGACGTTTCCTAATGACGTGGAACTATCGTTCTTCGAAGAATCGGTAGGATGCCAGATGCCTTGCTGCTTTAATTTGTCCACGCCTTTCTGCAGTCCTGTTTGCGAGGCACCGCGCAGTACATTTCCCCAGAGGCTGCCATTCGGCGTAGGAGCAGAAGGTTGCTGAGCCGGAACTGCCGTGGGCTCAGCTAACATCGTTGCGTCAACAGGCTGGTAATTAAAAAGAGAATTGCTTCGGATTTCCATTGTTTGCCTCCAAACTGGATGTTGCAGTTGTAAACTTCGTTCTAGTTATCTGTAGCGCCGTAAAATTGTTGCTCGATCGTTGTGTCGTATCGCGGCTGTTTTAAGTTTTCTGAGTCGGGCTGTAAGTCAATGAATGCCGGGCGATGATCGCGGCATATCTGCCGCGACAGATCGCGCAACGGCATGATTTGAAAGAGCACGGTGTGGAGTGTCAAAGGGGGAAGTCGGGAGCAGCAGTGCAGCCGCCAGGGCGCGCTGGAGCAATACCGTCATCAGCTAAGCGGCACAGATCTGCGGGGCGATCCGTGCACTGAAACCGCCCTCACTTACGCCGCATTCTTGTTAATCCGGCAATATTGAAAACACCCTACGGAATGCTACACGAGATTCTTATGGATAGAGCTTGGATAAGTCAGGGGTAATACCAGTCACGCCATTCTCCGCGAGTGCCTGAGTGAGTTCCGACTGGACGTATTCGCGGGAATAGCCTTTGTTCAGCAGATTCGCGAGGACGCCGGCATTAATCGTTTGTCCGCCCGGAAACTGTAACGTGTTAGCTGATGGCGCCTGGAACACACTATCCGGACCCATGCCAAATGGGCTTGCCTGGACAACCTTTGCACCGAGGGCGGCGGCCAGGTTTTGCGCCGTCGCATTATCGGCGTAATACATGGGGTTGGCCTGTTGGTTGTAACCCATCCCGGTAATCGGGTGAGACCCGCTCTCGAAACCGACCGGTATCGGCTGATCGCCGGCCGTTTTCCCCGAGGGGTTCAAACTGTCGCAAATGGCACGCCATATACTCAGAAGCAGATTGTTGAGATACGCTTCGGAGGGGGCGCTTGGTGTCTGCGATGAACTGCTGAGCGTATTCTGGTTCCCGGATAGAACGTACTTTTGAAATTCAGAGAAAGCGTTTTGGGCAGCCGTGTTTTGCTGCGTTCCTGATGCCGGGGACGGCACAGAAGCCACTCCGCCTGCGTTCGGATCAGAAATCGGCTCAAGAAATCGATTGTAGTTTGAGGCGTTGATTGGGTTCATAGCCATCTCCTTGAATGCGCACACAGCAAAGTTATCGGTTCCTGAGCCGATTTGTTGCGCCGCGGGCGGCAATGATTTAACATCCTCACCAGCACCTCGCGTTCTTTCTTCCACATCGGGCGCGCCGCGCACCGACGACGCAACTTTTCTTCAGCGCCCGCGAAAACACTGGTGAGTTCTTTTTAAGCCAGACATCAGTGTTTGGAAGGTTCATTTATACAAGGAGATTATTATGAACGCAGTTGAGACCTTTACACCGTCCTTACTAAGAAATAGCGAGGAGCAGTTACAGGCACTAGAGCAAGTCCCGTCCGATGGAGCGCAGCCGGTAAATATATCAACCGGCCAGGCACTCTGGCCGGCCAAGGGATTACCCGAGCAATTTGACCAGGTACCAGCCGGCCAAGTTACAACTTCTAATACGGCTGCAAGCGCGGCCCCCCAAAATCTGGCTAAGGTTTTGCTGGCCGGCTTTCGCGCGAAAGACCTTTCCGTAGGAACCGCAACCTCGGCGCTGACCGGTAGCGGCGGTACCACACTGCCCAACGTCGACAACATGCCGTATTACATTCAGCAGGGTAATTCCTGCGGAACGACCACGCTTGCGGAGATCATGTCTTACCTAGGCGTGCCTATGACTCAGGCGGATGTTGACAATGTGATTCGAAAGCTAAATACCTTTACGGCGCCGGAGGACATGATCAACTTTGCGCATCAAAATGGGCTGTCAGCCGAAGGATACAACAACGGTAGCTGGGATCAGGTGAAGAGCATGATCGATTCCGGATACCCGGTGCAAGCCCTGGTGGAAGGCGACGATAGTGTGCCGGTATCTAACGGCGGAAGCCAGGGTAACTTCAGTGTCAGTGGTCTGCACTACATCGCCATTACCGGCTATGGCACGGATCCAGCTACAGGCGAGCAGTACGTCACTTACCACGATCCGAATCGAGACACCGAACAGCGTATGTCGGTTTCCGACTTCGAGAAGATGTGGAGCAACGTACCGGGCGGGTTCAACAACTATTTCATGGCGTACGGTCCTGCGGGTGCGAACCTTCCTCCCGGAAACGACAACGGCGTTCAGGGAACTCTGGGAGTTTTGAGCGGCGTTACCAACATCACCAATGGGCTCGGGCGGATTTACCCGCCGACCGGCTTCGGGAGTGAGGTCCATGGCATCGCGGATGTGCTTGGCGGTATTCCTCAAACGATCGGCTGCGGTATCGGAGCCGGGTTACAGTTGGGTGCGAGTTGGCTCAACAACGAAGTAAACGGCATTCCTGTTCTGCAGAATATCGTTCAACCCTTCGGAGATATCCTCAACGGCGCCGGAGCGGTGTGTGGCGATGTGTGCAATGGGATCGGCGAGGCCTGGGACGCTGCCGGCGGAGCGTTTGAAGATCTGTGCAATGGGAATGTCGGGGGCTTCGTTTGCGGGGTTGGCGACGCCGTAGGGGACGTTGCGAGTGGGGCCGCCAGTGCTGTCAGCGATGCCGCCAGCGCGGTCGGCGATGCTATCAGCGACGTTTTCAGTGGCTGGTAGACCTCATTACCAATCTGAATCATTGAGGCCGAGGCAACCCGCAAGGGCGGCGCCCCGGCCTTTCTTGATTTGAAATCCTTGAGCCGGAATCACCACCTTGAGAAAATCCAATTACCGTTACTGGACGTTGCAGGTTCTGGTTTTGGGTACTGCCAACCTGCTGTTATTAGCTTTGACTCGAATACCTCAGCCCGAGCCCGAGACTGTTACCGTTAAGGGCACGGCGGTTGACGCCGGTTCCATGACGCCTCTGCGTGGAGTAGAAGTCGCGTGGAAATCGCGGAAAGTCATCTCTGATATCAGGGGGCGCTACGAAATCCAATTGCCTGCCGGGACCAGGGAGGTCTCCTTTAAGGCGCCGAATCGCCCTGTAATTAAGAAATTATTGATCCTGAAACAAGGCGGGACGTGAGTCAACAACGATGCGCTGCTACCCAGCTCTTCCGGGAGGGTGCCGAAAGTACTGGCGCTCGATCGAGGTTCCCTGGTAAGCCGGCAGGGTAGGAAATGGGAGTCGGACGTGTCTGCCGATTCCACGATTTCCCTCGCGGATGAATATGGTAATGAGGATCAACTACTAACTCTGAACATAGGACGTGGCCGCGTTCACTCGCCTGTTTGGTTGAACGCGTCGACCATTCTGTTTGGCAAGGAGGCACTGGTACAGCATCCGGGGAATTCAGGATATTTGGGCGTGTTTCAATTCGAGTACGAGTCCGGCCGAATCCAACAAGTCTCGTCCGGTATCGGCATGTATTTCCTGAGTAAGTCGCCACAAAGGGATATGCTGGCCGGTGCGGATCAGAAGAATTTGTATGTGCTCGAGTCTCTCTCGGCAAACGCCGGCCTTCACCGGATCTTCAGCCTGCCTGCCAACGAAGGATTTCTCCTATCGGTCGCCTGGGGGCCCGATGACCGGATTTACTTTACCGTGGACGATTCGATTCCACTGGATGATCGGCATTACCTCAGTAAGTCCAGGATTGCCTCAATAAAGATGGATGGCACAGACCTCCAAACCGATTGGGCCTCGGAGACCCGGTACTCGTACCGTTATCCGATCGCTGCCGGCTTTGAGGAGATGATGTTCGGCCGTTTCGCATTGGACGGAAGCCGGCAGGAACTCTGGATTAGAAATACTCGCACCGGCAAGACGCAGCTCTTTGCGGAACCTGCGTTACGGGCTGTCTACCTGAACTCAGTGGCGAAGCGTTTGTATTACATCTACCAGCAGGAACTTCACCTGAGAGACCTCCATTCGGGCGCTGACTGGGTGATTGCGAATTCAGTGAAGGAGGCCGACTACCTGCGCTCTGCGGAGTAATACAAGCAGTGCTCTTGGGGAAGAGAATGATGACTTAAAGGCGCGGGAATTAGAATTTGGGAACGTACGTCGTAAGGGGCTCCCACTGGTCGTGGGGCGCAGGCGGAGCGGGGTGCTCGACTTCAAAGACCGGAAGCTCAGGGAACCGGAAATCTACCGCGATGGTGGCGGAGACGGTCACTCGCTCGCCATCTTTTGTCGCCGGCCGGAATTGCCAATTCTTTACTGCCTCCACGGCTTTACCGTCCAGTCCGGGATCGAGTGATCGAGTGACCTTGATATTTACAGCTTTCCCGTCCCGATTCACTTCGGCGTAGAGACTAACCGTGCCCTCTATCTTTCGCGCTTTTGCCTGGGGTGTGTACTCCGGCTCAACCTTGCTCACTAGAACCGGCGGCGTGAACCCAGCCGCCGGCAGCGCTTCCTTTACCCTTTTCAGCAAATAATGGTGGCCCTGTTTGTCCGAATTTATCCCCACAAATTCCCAGCCCTTCCGGCTGAGCCGGTCCAGATCAGCATCCGAATGAACAGTCTGATATTCCCATTCCGATACAGCCGGCCGCGCCGGCTGCGAAAAGGCCGCCGGTATCGAGAGAAGCATGAGTAACATTCTTCGCATGTTGACCTCACATGAATTCTCGAATGGGCGGGCGAAAAAGTTGCCTTGTCTTCGCCCTGTTTGTTGGTGGACAGGGTGGTTCCCGGATGGACGGAGTTCCGTCGGGTTAACGCAGCACCACAAAATAGGCCATATCGCGCATCCGCTTCCCGAGGAGGCCGAGTGATTCGCCGACGCCCAGCGGCCTTGTGCTCGAGAAAGGACCCCGTCCGAAGGCTACCGGTGGGGCTGCCTGTTCCTGAACGCGGTGGCAATCGGAATCCTGCAGGAGAGTAAGCCCCGTGTTCCCATGCACGACGGCGGGACATCCTCCGCGGCAGCCTTTCCAGGCGTCACAGCCGTCGCACGCCCCGCCGGGTGTTTTGCTTCGTAGACCAACCAATACGGGATGGCTCTGCCACAACCGCGTGAGATCCTGTTGCCACAGATTGCCCAGTTTGTGGCGGATCCGGCAGTAGTACACGTCTCCCGAACTGCCGTTTACTTCAACTAATTCGGTATTGTCACATTGGCAGAGATCGGTGGCGAGCCCCCATAGGCCCTTCTGGGAAGCGGGTTGCTCAATGGGGAGTAAGTGAGCCAACGGGTCGAAAAACATGAGCAGGCGTTTGTAATGGATCTGGCCGGCATGGTCGACAATTCTCTTGAATATGCTCCAGTAATCCCCCCGGACCTCAACTTGATGCAAAATGGCCTGCCCCTCACGCACCGGCCTCGCGAATTTCGCGCCCGCTACCTTCAGTTGCTGCACCAGATCGAGGAGCAGAGGCGCTTCTTCCAAATTCACGCCGGGCAGGACGACATAACTCAGGATCACGAAAATACCGGCCTTTTTTAAGGCATGAATCCCGCGCATGGTCCGCGCCCAGTTACCTTTTCCGCGTACCCTATCGTGCGTGGCCTCGCAGGCACCATCCAGGCTGACCTGCGCAATCCGGAGGCCAGCGCGTCTCAGGGATTTTGCATACGGCTCGTCGATTTTGACAGCGTTGGTCACCAGACGGACGCGAAATCGACGCCTTACTGCCAGCCGAATGATCTCCGGCAGGTCTTTGCGTACCGTCGGCTCACCTCCGCCAATGGTGAGAATATGACGGCCATGCTCGCCGTAAGCTTTTCCGAGGTCCTTGAACTTCGTCAGAATCTGATCAATGGTGTCCAAAGAAGGATCCCGGTGCTTGCCATACTCTTCCCAGTAACAATGAATGCAGCGGATATTGCATTTCTCGGTGACGTTGAGGTGGAAACGATGTGGTCGCATCAACCTACTTGTCGAACCGAAAATCGAAAAGTCGCGTGCCCTCCCATCGCGACATGAGAAACGGTACTTTTTTGTGCTTTGGCCATACGGGTAGCGCCCACCCCAATCGCCGCCGGGCCTTCGGAATCAAAGTACAGCCAACCCCGCCTGTTAAATAGTTGGCATGGTTGCCGTCGGTCCACCCGGGCTTACGTTGAATTGCACCGGAGCCGTATATAATTGTTCAAGCTACAGGCGCCCGAAGGGACTCAGGGACTCATTTCGCGCCTGCTTTTCATGCCGGACGCGCTGCCTTCCCACATTGGAAGATTCCAGGTACGATCTGAGCTGGGCCGAGGAGGGTTCGGTAAGGTCTTCTGCGCTTTCGACCCTACGGTCGGGCGTCTGGTTGCCATCAAGGTCCTCACCGAGGCCGGCAAAGACGTACTCAATCGCTTTCGCAACGAGGCCTTCGTTGCAGGCAATCTCCGGCACGAAAACATTGTAACGGTTTATGAGTATGGGGAATTTGAAGGCAATCCCTTCCTGGTCATGGAATACCTGGAAGGCGAGGATCTGCACGAAATCATCGCATCCCACAAACCGCTGAGCCTTCTCCAAAAGTGCAACACCATGTCGCAGGTGGCCGAAGGGTTGTACTGCGCGCACCGGAACGGCGTAGTGCATCGCGACGTCAAGCCCGCCAATATTATGGTGCTCGGCGACGGCCGCGTCAAAATCATGGATTTCGGCATTGCGCGGCTGGCCGGCGATCGCAATGCCACCCGCCTGACGCAAGAAGGGTTTGTAATCGGCACCCTCCTTTACATGGCTCCGGAACAACTCTCCGGAGGCGAAGTGGATGCGCTCTGCGACATTTTCGCCTTTGGCGTCCTGTTTTACGAGTTACTGACGGGCAGACATCCCTTCCAGGCTTCTGATGCCCGCGCGCTCATGTACAAGACCAGTTTTGAGGATCCTCCTCCTCTGCGAGACTGGGTCCCGGATTGTTCCGAAGCGCTTCAAAGGGCCGTTTCGCGGCTGCTGCACAAGGACCGGCAGCTAAGATATCAAAACCTCAAGGAATTTCAGCTCGACATCGAGCCGGTGTGTATCGAACTACAGCAGCAGCAGGCCGCAACCCTGCTGACGCAGGCTCAAGAGCTGTACGCCCGGAAGCAGTTGGAATCCGTGCAGCCTCTGGTTTTGGAGGTTTTGGATCTCGATCCCTCCAACCGG
>JAFAWA010000521.1 GCA_019242155.1 Terriglobia bacterium
ACGTCCACCGCGCGCACACCTGCATTGAAATGCGCTATGAACAGAACCCGGTTGTAATAGACAGGTGTGAAACTCTCGTTGGACGAATGTGCGCCGAAACGTCCGCCGGCGTCGCAGAAGTGCCCGCTTGCCTCCGGAACCGTCCAGGTCGATACCGCCGTCGGTTTAGTCTCCTCGCTCACATCCACCATTCTTAGCGTCTGCCGGAACTCGCGGCATTCATTAGCCACGGTTTCACCGGTGACCGCCACAAAGTCTTTCAGCTTACCCTTCGTCTGTTTGGAAAATTCCGCCATAGGAACGCGCAGCATCGGAAAGGCAGTATGTACGCCCACGTCTTCCGGGAAGTCGAGTCGAGCGATGACCGGATACCGCAGATTCTCCTCGGTCGGCTCCTTAGGACCGCTCAGTAACTTCTCGCGATCGACGATTTCGAGTACTCCGTCGCGGGAGTTGCCATTAGCGAAGTACACGCGATTCCCTTTCGGGCCTGTCGAGATGGGCCCATGGAGACTCTCGGGCGTAGGGCCGCGCGCGCCCGGCTGTTGGCCCGGTAATCCGAAATACCGAATGAATACGGGGTTCGCCGGATCGCTCAAATCGTAAATCATGGCCATCCGCGGTGTGCGCCACCCGACTACGCCGCCCACCAGGTACGCGATGCCCGTGTCACATTCCCACCAACTCTTGTGCGTGTCACGCAACCCGCTGACGATTACTTCCAACCGATTCGGCCGCGCCGGATCCGTCACGTCCCACATCTCGTGCGCGCTATCGCCAAAACTTCGCATCAGATAGAATTTGCTTTTGTCGGCATGCGGCAAGGTACTGCCGCCGCACACCCGCACCATCTGAGCGCCCCCACCCTCACCCGCCGCGCTCGGCGGCGCCCCCGGAATGTGAGCCAGGTACTTGGGCCGTGCGGGATCGGTCACATCCACCACCGAGGTCCCGTTCGGCTCCTGCTGCCCAGTCAGCCGGTTTGGTTGGATGCCCCCATGGTGGCCGATGTAGGCGATCCACCGGTTTCCCTGTTGTTGGATCACCGGCTGATACGCACTGCGGGACTGCAGGTCGTCGTACCCCACCAGTCGCATGTCGCTCTGTTGGGGACTCTGTTGTGCAGTTGCCGCGATTGCAATGACCAAAGCCAGCCACAAGAGACGTGTCGGAATCCTCATGATGAATAGCAGAACTATCACGAAAGCTTCGCCGTGTCAAAGTTTCGACCCTTAGGGCTCAGCGCAAAGTAAGGAGTTCCGGTTCTGCGCAAGTAAAAAGTTTCTCGAACTGCTCAAAAGTTTGCGATGACCAGACGCGGCGTCTGCGGGCGGGGAGGCGTCTCGTATTGCCCCGCGACCTGGAGGCTGTCAAGCTGTTCCATCGCCCGGGCCCGCGCGCACTGAACCACCTGGCGAGACC
Source organism: Terriglobia bacterium (assembly GCA_019242155.1). Lineage (GTDB taxonomy): Bacteria > Acidobacteriota > Terriglobia > Bryobacterales > Bryobacteraceae > PSRJ01. Next base: position 1,423 of record JAFAWA010000521.1, read on the forward strand.
AGGCCACGAGTTCTCCGGCCTCCCGTAACTCTTCCGCGGACAAACCGCCGTCCAGCTTCAATTTCCGTTCCAGCCCTCGCGCGTAATCCTCCCAAAGAAGAGATGCCCTGGAAAATTCGCCACAGCCAACTGCGTGGCGTATGCGTTCGATCAGCCCGTGCCCCATGTTCCTCATTTGTATGAGGCGGCCGCCGTCTGCTGTGCCTGGAACATGCCGGTCAGATAAGAATACTGTTGCTCCATGCTGGCGATCAAGGCATCCGCTGCGGCCATTTGCTGCGTCAAAGTAGTCTGCAGTTGACTCACCTGCGTCTGTTTGGTGGAGATCTGCGCGCCGATATTTGCGATCTGGTTCGCCGTGTTACTCTCGGCCGTTTTGAGAAGGCCGGTGTTCGGATCCTCCACGTTGTTTAATGCGGTGGTTACCGATTGCAGGAATCCGCCGCTGGTCGGAGAACCGAGCAGTGACGCTATGCCCGCCGAATTCGAGGAGTCCGTCAATAGAAAGCTGCTGGGATCGTAGGTTAAGTGCCCATCTCCGTTGACGTCGAGATTTAATCCCAGGCTCTGTAAAGTATTGACCTGCCCGCTGGGAGCACTGTAGGTGGAAATCTGGCTGAGAACACCCGACAGTTCGTAGACGATGGACTGGCCTGCGAGCGGGCCCGCTGCCAATCCCCTCTGCTTTCCCAATTCATCCACAATCGCATTGTATGCGTCGGCAAACGAAGAAAGAGCCGTATTCAGGGCGGAACTGGATTGGGTAACCGTGACGCTTGTTGTACCCGTCCCCAGGAGGTTCAGGGTGACACCTGTGGACACGTTCACCGCGCGAGTATTGCTTTGCACGGGAGCGCCGCCATCCACCTCATACTGCGCCAAGGTTCCCGCGGTGGCCGCAAATGTTCCCGTCGTTTGCTGGTTCTGATAACTGACCGCGGTGCTCTTCTGTATATCCAACGTCATCGACGATCCCGCGCTGACGCTGCGCAGAGAGATTCCTCCGTTTGCGACCGTAGCCTGAACCATATTGCCGAACTGTGAATTGATGGTGGCCGCTATGGTCGCGGCGCTGTTGTCCGCTGCCGCGAAGTTGTAAGTGTTGGATCCAACCACCAGAGTGTACATGCTGCGGCTGCCTGCTGCGTCCGGCGCAGCATCCCAATTCCCGGCCGTCTGGCTGGTGGAATAGCTGATCGCGCTGCCTTGGGTCTGCAGGCTCGCGCCCGAAGAGTTCGTGATGTCGAGAGTCGGGGTCCCCGGTGTGGCACTTTGCAGGGAGATCCGATAGTCCGGGCTGCTGCTCGTGCCGTTGTTTACCACCGTGGCCTGCACCTGGCTGCCGTATTCGGAATTGATCGCCGCTGCCACCCCTTGGGCGCTGTCATCGGATGTAGTAATTGCTTCGGACACCCCGTTGACCACTAAGGAAAACGAACCGCCCGTGGGATCCCATGTTGCTGCTGTGAGGCTGCTAGAGTAGGCGGCGGGAGCACTGCTCGCCTGAAGACTCGTGGGCTGCGCATTGGCCGGAGTCTGCACCAGATCCAGCTTCATCGGCCCCAAGGTAGTGCTCTGTAGTGAAATACGATAGTCAGGCGCCGTCGCCGATCCCACATTCACAGCCGTCGCCTGAACCAGATTGCCGTATTGCGCATTGATAGCTGCGGCTACGGTTTGCGCGCTGTTATCGGTGGTTGACGGCGTGATCTTATATTCCTGGGAGCCCACGACCAGAGTGTAGTTCTGCATGCCGCCGTTCGCTGCCGGCGTGGAGTTCCAGGTCTGTGCCGAGACATTGGCGGCGTAGGAGCCGATCGTGTCGACATTGATCGAGTACACGCCTTCTGTCGCGCCGTTGGCCAAGGTCGCGTTGACCACGCTGGAGCTGGACGCATCCGTCTCACTGGGACTCGAATACGTGGCCTGAAATGACGAACCGCTCATCGCATCGTTAATTCCCTGAACGGCGGTTTGGAGTTTGCCGAACAGCGTGTCGAGCGTCGTCAGTTCATTCGATTGATTGGTTAAATTATTCTGCTGGTTGTTCAGTAAAGTGATGGGCAGAGAAGCGATCGCCACCTCGCGGCTGATGACATTCTGGAAGTCTTGAGAGTAGGCCGAGGTGCCTGTAAAAATTCCTGTCGGGTTGCTCGAAGAGGAGCTTGAACTGGAACCCGAGCTGGACCCGGAACTGGAGTTAGAGCTCGAATTGGAGCTCGTGCCCGCCCCGCCCAAGCTAGTTAACGAATTGCTGCTGGTTAAAGAGTTGCTTATGGAACCCATAAATACCTCCAGGGCCGCATAAAACTATATCGTCCGATCCCGGCCGAAACTTTAATCCGGCTAAAGCGCCCCAAGGGACGCCTCAGCCGGAGGTATTTGGTTACGGTTAGCCTCTCAGAAGGGAAAGAACTGCCTGAGGGGCGGAATTGGCCTGCGCCATCGCGGCCATCGAGGCCTGCTGCAACACCTGAGCTTTGGTCAGGTTGGCAGCTTCCTGCGCTACGTTGGCGTCCCGAATATTCGATTCGGCAGCCGAGATGTTCGTGATCTGCGACTGCGCCAGGTTGATGGCGAAGTTCAGAACGTTCTCGCCCTTACCGACGGCCGCTTGAGCAAGCCCGAGTTGGTTGACCGCGTTGGTAATCGCCGTCACCGCCGCCTGCGCGTCCTGGATGGTGCTGATGTCAAGCGCTCCGCCGCTTCCGTACTTTACCGATCCGGTGGTTGTGCCTTGGCCGGTTACGCCGGTGGTCGCGTTAAAGGTGGAATCCGCTATGCCCTGGATGCTGGATGTGGTTCCCGGGGTGGTTCCCAGACTGACCTTGAAGTCGCTCAGCGTGCTGGTGAAGTTGATCTTCTGCACACCGTTGTCATTCACCACCACTGCGGTGATCTGCTGCAGCGTGGAATCGTTGCCCTTCTGCAACTGGCTGTTGATGGTGGCGACTGCATCTTTCAGGCTGTCTCCGGAGCCGGTGGCGGAAGTCAGGTTTACGGTTGTCGCGTGGGTGCTGCCGTTGGCATCGGTTGCCGTGATCGTGACGGCCTGTGAGCCGCTGGCGATATTCTTAACCCAGTTGAAGTTGGTCACTGAGGCGGAACTGCCGTTGGTGCTGCCCAATTCGTAAGCGCCGCCCGAAACCAGCGTTCCGTACATCTTGGTGGATGCCGCGGCCACAGTGTTGCCGTTGGTGGAACTCAGGCCGAGTTTATCGCTGGGATCGCCGCTGGACGTCACTTGGATCGCGCCCTTGCTGGTCTTGAACACCAAATCGCTCGAACCGTTGGCGCTCACGGAGATGGTGGTAGCGCCGCCCATCGCCGCGCGGATGGAGGTCTGCAAGCTGCCGGCCAGAGAAGCAGCCGTCGCGACGCTCGGGTTTACGCTCACCGTAACCGGGCTGGACAGGCCTGCGCCGGTGATTGTTACAGAAGCGTTGGAGGGGAAGCTGGAGAAGCTGGTAGCCGCGCCTACAACCGTCGAGCCCATCACCGCGCCCACCGTGCTGCCGCTATACGCAAAGTTGCCTAACAAAGCGCTGGACATCTTGTCGGTTGCGTCCACTTCGAACGCTGAGTTGCCGGAAGAGAAAGAGAGCTTCTGGTTGCCGCTCGCGTCCGTAGTGATCTGAGCGGTGATGCCGGCCGCCTTGAATGCCGCAGCCGCGCTTGTCGGTTGCTCTGCCGCGGTCGAAATCGCTTGGTTGATTGCGTCTGCCAGGCTGCTCGTATCGCCGACACCGTTCAGGTTCACGTTCACAGTGATTCCGCTGTTGCTCGGCGAGCTCTGCGAGGAGTCATTCGAGAAACCCGCGCCGAAGAAAGTAAACTGCGTGTACCCGGCAGTCTTCTCGTTCGCGATGTTGGCAGCGTTATTCACGATGTTGTGCACACTGGTGGCGCTCGCGTCGCCCAGATCGTACGTGTTGGCGTTCACTGCCGTCACGCCGGTCAGCCCCAGGCTCTGGGAGTCGCAGGTCGATTTGGAGAGGTCAACGTTGACCACGCTGTTGGATTGAGTCTGGCTACCGTTCCCCGCGCCCAGGTAGATGGCGAGGTTCTTAGCGAACGTACCGCCGGTATTCAGCCCAATCGACTGCGCCTGGCGGTCAATTTCCTGGATGTCGGTCTGAAACTCGCTGTTCAGGGTCTGCCGTCCGGAAACGCCGCCGGTGTAGGAGTCCGAAGAAGATTGCATGGCCAGCGTCTTCAGCCGGTCCAGAATCATCGAAATGTTGCTCATGCCGCCGTCCATGATCTGGAGCTGAGCCACGCCGTCGTTGCCGTTGGACACACCCTGCGTCAACTCGGAAACCTGGTTGCGATCCTTATTGGCCAGTGCCAGACCAGCGGCGTCGTCGCCGGAAGAGTTGATCCTGTAACCGGATGTCAACTGTTGGATGGTCTTGCTCTGGAACGCGCTGTTTACGTTCAGGTTCTGTTGAGCAACGAGTGAGTTTACGTTAGTTTGAATCGAAATCATTTTAGATATCCTTCTGTTTTCTTTCCGGCCTCTTGCCGGTACAAAAACCTTATCGCCCCCCCTCCACAAAACATGAACCCAAACTTTCGCTTTTGTCACCGCGGCAGAGGCGGGCCGCAGGTAATACCGCCGATTTATGGACATATTCCTTTGGGAAAATACGTGCGATTCTCGCCACGCCTGCCCCACTTACCTATTCGATGGATCAAAGGCCGCAGTCTCAGGCGGGCGTCATCAACTGGTCCGATACGACGGTGTTGGTATCGGGCGGTACCGGGTCGTTCGGTCAGCAGTTCGCGCGTACCATGCTATCCGCCTACCACCCCAAGAAGTTGATCATCTTCAGCCGGGGGGAACTGAAACAGCACGAAATGCGGGTGAACGGATTCGATCACCCGAGCCTCCGCTATTTTATTGGTGACGTTCGCGATGTGGACCGGCTCCGCCGCGCTATGCAGGGCGTCGACGTGGTGGTTCACGCCGCCGCTCTGAAGCAGGTGCCGGCCTGCGAGTACAACCCGCTCGAAGCCGTCAAAACCAATATCGAAGGCGCTAAGAACATCATCGATGCCGCGCTCGATACCGGCGTGCGCAGGGTGCTGGCGCTCTCGACCGATAAAGCCGTCAACCCGGTAAATCTGTACGGCGCCACCAAGCTCGTCGCCGAAAAGCTCTTCGCCCAGGCCAACGCGTATAGCGGGGCCGGTCCCACCTGTTTCAGCTGCGTCCGATACGGCAATGTGGTGGGCAGCGGCGGAAGCGTGGTCCCCCTATTTCTCGAGCAACGCAAAAGCGGAACCATCACCGTCACCGACCGCCGTATGACCCGCTTCTGGCTGACACTCGACCAGGGAGTGCGTTTCGTCATCCGCGCCATTGAGCGCATGCGGGGCGGCGAGGTCTTTATTCCCAAAATCGCGAGCACCCGCCTCATGGACCTCGCCGAAACCATAGCCCCAGGCTGCCTGATCCGTGAAATCGGAATTCGGCCCGGGGAGAAGTTGCACGAAGTGCTCCTCTCCGAAGACGAAGCCCGCAGCGCCCTCGAGTACGAGGACATGTACGTCGTACCCGCCGGTGGTCCGGGCCAGCACACCCCGCCCGCCGGCGGACGGCCCTTGAATGATGGTTTCCGTTACGCCAGCGACACCAACACCCATTGGCTGACCGGGCTCGAATTGCTCCACCTTGCGGAGATGGTAAATGAATCCTCGCGGACTGAAGAATTCGCCTTGCAATAGCGGCTCCGGCGCGCTGCTCCCCTACGGCCGGCAATCCATAGATGAAGAGGACATCGCCGCCGTCGCGGCGGTATTGCGGTCGGAGTGGCTCACCACCGGCCCCATTGTTTCGCGCTTCGAGGAGGCCGTAGCCCAATTCTGCGGAGCACGCAGCGGGGTTGCCGTCTCGAGCGGCACCGCGGCGCTGCACACTGCCATGTACGCCGCCGGTATAGGGCCCGGTAATGAGGTCATCGTACCGCCCATAACCTTCGCCGCCACCGCCAACGCCGTGATCTTTCAAGGCGGCACCCCCGTATTTGCGGACGTTCAAACCGAAACGCTGCTCTTAGATCCCGCCGCCGCCGAACGCGCCATTACTCCCCGAACTAAAGCCATCGTCGCGGTGGATTATGCCGGGCAACCCTGCGACTACCGCGAATTGCAGTCGATCTGCCGCCGCCACGGCCTGGTTCTCATCGCCGACGCATGTCATTCCCTCGGCGCCTCCTATCGCGGCCGCGCCGTGGGCTCCCTCGCCGATCTCACCGTCTTCAGCTTCCATCCCGTCAAACACATCACTACCGGCGAGGGCGGTATGGTCCTGACCGACTGCCCCGATTTCCTCGATCGCATGCGAGCCTTTCGCAATCACGGCATCACCACCGATCATCGCCAACGCTCCGAACGCGGCTCCTGGTTTTACGAAATGCAGGACCTGGGCTATAACTACCGCATCACGGACTTTCAATGCGCGCTCGGTCTCAGCCAACTCCCCAAACTTCCGGATTGGCTCGCCCGCAGGCGCGCTCTCGCCGAACAATACGTGCGCGCATTTGCTGACGTGCCGTTCGTGCGCCCTCTACGCCTGCGTTCCGGCCGCACCCATGCCTATCATCTCTTTGCAGTCCGCATCGGCTTCGCCCAATCGGGAGCCGATCGCAACATGCTGTTTCAGAAGATGCGCGACCTCGGTATCGGCGTGAATGTTCATTACATCCCCGTGCATCTCCACCCCTATTACCAGAACCGCTGGGGCACGGCGCCCGGCCTGTGCCCGGTGGCCGAGGCGGCGTATGAGCAGCTACTCACCCTTCCCCTGTTTCCAGCCATGACCGATGCAGACGTCGAACGAGTCGCCGCCGCGGTCACCGAACTCATCGAAGAGTCCGGCCAACAACTCGAAGCGGTCCACGACAGCTCGCGATGAAACGCTACGCCTGCATGCCGCGCCGCCGCCTCGAACGCGGTCCGTACGCAATCATCGCCGTGCAGCCCGAGCACATCGAGCCCATCCGCCAATGGCGGAACGCGCAGATCGATGTGCTGCGGCAGTCTGCCCCGCTCACGCGCGCCCAGCAGGAGCACTACTACGCCTCCCAGATCTGGCCCGCAATGCAACAGCCCCAACCCGCCAACCTGCTGGTCAGCTATTTTTTGGAAGACCGGCTCATCGGCTACGGCGGGCTGGTGCACATCGCTTGGGAACACCGGCGCGCCGAGGTTTCATTTCTGCTCGATCTTTCACGAGCGTGCGACCTCGACCGCGCAGATGCCGATTTCGCCGAGTTTCTGGCGCTGATGCAAGAGCTGGCGTTTGCTGACCTTCGGTTTCATCGCCTTTCTACCGAAACCTACGCCATGCGCGAGCGCCATATCGCGGTCCTCGGCGCCGCCGGGTTTCGCCTCGAAGGCGTCATGCGCGATCACGTGTTTATTCAAGGCAGGCCCATGGATTCCCTGATCCACGGCTGCTTGAAAAGCGATGTCCGGTGAATCGCCCGCCATCGCCGGGCGAAACCGGCAAGGTGGCGCGCTGCTGGTCTCAAGCGCCTCCCGCAAAGCTCCCCTGATTGCCGCCGTCCAGCGCGCGTGCCGGAATTTCGACCCTTCCCTGCAAGTCATCACCGGCGATCTCGACCCCCACGCCTTGGCCCGATACCTGGGCGACGATTTCTGGGCGATGCCTCCGACCTCTGACGAACACCTGCCCGCAATCCTCGCCGGCTGCCGTGAGCGCTCCATTCGCTTTATCCTTCCGACCCGCGATGGCGAGCTGGCCTTCTGGGCGCATCATGCCCCAGCTTTTGCCGATGCCGGGATCCTTGTGATCGTGTCCTGTCCGGCCGCCGTCGCATTATGTCTGGACAAACTTGCTTTCGCCCGCTTCGGCCGTGCGAACGGATTCCCGTTCATCCCCGCCAGTGAGAATCCCGGCGAGTTCGGGGACGGCCCCCTTGTTGTGAAAGAGCGGTACGGCGCAGGCAGCCGCAAGATCGGGTTGAATCTGGACCGGCAGACTGCCCTGGACCACGCACGCTCGCTCGATCACCCCATCTTTCAGCCATTCGTAGAAGGATGCGAAATCAGCATAGACGCGTGGGTAGACCGCCGCCACAGGGTAAACGGTATCGTTCTGCGGCGGCGAGACTCGGTGAGCAACGGTGAGTCTCAGATTACGACTACATTCCGCAACACAGCTATTGCCGGGCAGGCAAGTCGCGTCCTTGCGGCGCTCCGCGTTCGCGGTCCTGTCGTCCTACAAGCAATAGTCACCGGCGGCGTCGAGATCCGGATTCTCGAATGCAACCCCCGATTCGGAGGAGCTTCTACCGCCGGAATAGCCGCGGGCCTCGACCCGTTCTATTGGTCTCTGCTCGAAGCGGAGGGCGCGCATGTGAGCCCGTACCCTTTCGACCGCATTTCCGGGGAGGTGCGTCAGGTCCGCGTTCCCATGGATCTTCACTTCTATGATCCTGATCTTTGATCTCGATGAAACGCTTTATGAAGAGCGAACTTACGTCGAGAGCGGATTCCGATCGGTCGCTTGCTGGCTCGAGACACAGTTTGCATGGGACCGCGAAACGAGCTACCGCCTCATGACTGCACTGTTGGAGCAGCATGGCCGCGGCCGCGTCTTCGACCGCTTACTCGCCGCCCGCGGAATCACCCGCAAGAGTATCGTGCGTCATTGCGTGAAAGTTTACCGGCACCATTTGCCCGAAATCCAACTGTGGCCCGCCGCCCGCGGCCTTTTACAAAATCTGCCGCGCTATCCGCTATACCTGATCACCGACGGCCATAAAATAGCCCAGGCCCGAAAAGTTGAAGCTCTCGGCATCGCGCATCGCTTCCGCAAGGTATACCTGACCCACCGCTACGGTCTTCGTTCCGCCAAGCCATCCACCGCATGTTTTGAGCGAGTCCGAACACGCGAAAACTGCCCTTGGACGGAACTGGTCCATATCGCAGATAATCCCGCCAAGGACTTCGTGAACCTCACGCCGCTCGGCGTGCACACCGTGCGTGTCTTGACCGGCGGCCATCGCGATGCTAAAGCTGCACCCGGCCATGACGCCCGCTACCGCATCCCCGACCTCACCCATTTACCGCAGTTTTTGCAAAGGATACAGTCATGAGTTCCATCTCCATCGCGTCCCGGCCGATCGGTCCCGAACACCGGCCCTTTATCATCGCCGAGATGTCGGGGAACCACAATCAGTCCCTCGACCGCGCGTTAGCCATTGTTGACGCCGCCGCTGAAGCGGGCGCAGCCGCTATCAAGCTCCAAACCTATACGGCCGACACGATCACCATGCCTGGCGCCTACCGCATCGCCGACGGCGATTCGCTCTGGCGCGGCAAAGAACTGCACCAGCTCTACCAGGAGGCCTACACTCCATGGGAATGGCACCAACCCATCATGGCCCGCGCGCAATCGCTCGGCCTCGTCTGCTTCAGCTCGCCATTCGATGAAACCGCGGTCGATTTTCTCGAATCGCTCGGGGTGCCCGCGTACAAGATCGCTTCCTTCGAGAACGAGCACTATCCGCTGATGGAAAAGGTGGTCCGCACCGGCAAACCGATCCTGATGAGTACCGGTGTGATCGAGCTTCCTGATCTCGAGGAGAGCGTTGCGTTCCTCCGGACCTGCGGAGCGCGCGACCTCGTATTATTGAAGTGCACCAGCACCTATCCCGCCAATGCGGAAAACGCTAATCTGCTCACGATTGCGGACATGAGGGCACGCTTCGGCTGCTCCGTGGGCCTCAGCGATCACACGCTGGGCATCGGGGCTGCGGTCGCGGCGGTGGCCTTGGGGGCTTGCGTCATTGAAAAGCACCTTACGTTGTCACGCACCGAGGGGGGCGTAGATGCAGCCTTCTCACTCGAGCCTGACGAACTGAAAGCACTGGTCACCGAGTCGGAGCGCGCCTGGCACGCAGTAGGCAAGGTCAGCTACACTCTTTCAGAAAAAGAGCAAAAGCAGACCGTGTTCAAGCGATCGATCTACGCTGCGCGCGACCTCAATACCGGGCACATCCTTAAGCCCGTCGATGTACGCGTGATCCGGCCGGCGTTAGGGCTTCATCCGCGCCACTTCCATGCGGTCTTAGGAACTCCTTTGCGCCGCGGTATCGGGAAAGGTGAACCCCTCCTCGCTGACCACGTTACCTTGGAAACCGCTCCGGCACGGCCTAAAGGGCCGGCGAGCCGTCTAGGAACTCGCGATCCCGCGCCAGAGATTTCGCAAACGCCTCGTTCCGCTTGAAGCGGCTATTGATCAATGCGAGCCCAGGCTCCCGTTCCCATAGCGCCAGTACATCGGCCATGCGGAACCCTGGCTTGACCGGATACAGAGCCTCGTAAATACGGCGCACCAACTCCAAATCTTCCGGTTCGTCCACGGTCCAGCGATATCCCGAAAGATCCCGGCCGCCCCTGTAGACGCCGACGCGAAACAGATTCCGGTGCTGATAGAAATACGGCGTGACGTGTTCCCTCTCTGAGGGCAGCCGTGCTTCCCTCCAAGCCCGCTTCAGAGACTCGAAGCGGATGACTTCCGCATCCAGGCCATGAGGGAACGTCGGGCCATCGAGTGTATTACTCGTGTAGTCGAAATCGTGTTTCACATGGAACGCGATAGTGGCGTCCAGAATTTCCGGATCCATCAGCGGGCAGTCAGCCGTCA
>JAFAWA010000013.1 GCA_019242155.1 Terriglobia bacterium
CCCGGAAACGCCTACGACCTGATCCACTTTCACTGCCACCGCCCGCATGCCTGCAGGAATAACAGCGGCGAGACCGGCCCCGGCTCCCTTGGGAGCGAGCCGGTTTTCGGAGAAAGGCTCGTTCTTATTAATGTTGGCGGTCACTCCGCGTCCGACAATGGCCTCGCGCCGCGCGATCCAGCGTGGGCTTGTAGGACCGGACCACGCCACCGCGCGGATATCCGATGCTTCCACTAACGCGCCCACGTTCAGGTCGCGTGTGGCCACAGGCACCATGAATGCTTGCGGAGTGGGAACTTGGGTGCGAGCCGAAAGGACCCGGTATAAGACTGTGCTGGCGGCCAGCGCCGCCACAACGGCAAATAGAAGTACAGTAATCAAACGGCGTCGCATCTGAAATTTCTCCTCAATTGGACAGGCTGTTACTCAAAGTTGTCCAGATGGTATTAATGACTGTGCTGAAATTGGTAAGGGCTGCGACACATGCCAGCGCCACCACGGCTATGAGCAGTCCGTACTCGACCATATCCTGGCCGTCGCATTCTTTAAACATCCGCTGCAGCATGTGTCTCATCCTGTAAGGGACTGGAGGGGCCTGGAACCAGGCCCCCAAGCCTTGTTCAGTGATCTACTGCGCGTTCTTGCCGAACGTGTCAGAAACTGAGGTGCCCAGGGCCGTAAGACCGGTACTGATCTTCCCGCCGAAGGCCGTGAAGGCTGCGATTGCGCCGAGCACCAGCACCGCGATGATCATGCCGTACTCGACCATGTCCTGACCGTCTTCTTCTACGAAAAAACTCTTCAAAACTGACATCCTTTTTATCTCCTGTTAATTGGTTTTTGTGAGATTGCCCCCGCGGCAATCATTCCGATCGACAAACATCATGCGGCGAACTGCTACGCTGACACGCAACAGTTCCCCCTCGACGCCGGTATCAGTTACGACTGCCGCAATTTCCAGAGACCTCGGATGGAAATTGCCGGAAACGGGCAACGCAACTAGAATCATGACCTCCCCTTGAAACTCGAGCCAGGCTGAAGCCGGCGTGCTGCAGACCAGCACGATCGCGGAGTCTCTATCCAACTCTTCGGCAGTTCCCTGAATTTCTTTGCACTCAGGACGGCTCAATCGAATGGTGCAGGGTATTTTTAATCGGACCCGAATTTTTTTGACCGTGCTCATCTGCAATTTCGACTTTACACATAAGTAAGTAAGCAGCCAAGATAGCCGTTAGTTTGTATAACCTGCTTCTGACAAGGAGTAAGTAAGTAACTAAGTATGCATGTAGGCGAGACAGGCGCGTACCAGCACCAATTCACCAGCGGGTGTAGAACTTCCGGTTTATTTCATTGAGCAACAAGAGCACCTAAAATTACCGGTATGAAACTCTGCGCAGAGAGCCCGCCGGCCAAGCTGGTTGTGTTTACTGACGAGCCGCTGCCGGCACTCGGTGTCTCGCATCTTCTCTCGGCGAGCGAGCAATTCGAGTACATTCCGGCGGAGCCTCAGATAGCGGAACTGCTGCCGCTAATCCAAACAGTGCAGCCCGACATCATTCTGGTCGATGTTACTCCAGAGATGACGATAGCCTTACTCGCCCGAATCCGCGAGAAGGCGCCCGGGGCGCGCCTGATATTGTGGGGGCGGTCCTTCTCGGATGAATTGCTCACGCAGGCACAAGAGTTCGGGATAAGCGGCGTCATCAGCCGGACCTGCTCCAAGGAAATATTCCTCGAGAAGCTGCAGCGAGCCGCGGCGGGGGACAATGTCGGCGAAGCGGAAGCTCCCGGCCGTTTTACCAAGGTCGATCTGACGCACCGCGAAAGCCAACTGGTAACGCTTCTATCCCAGGGCCTCAAAAACAAGGAGATCGCAACCTGTTTGGGTATCACCGAGGCCACCGTCAAGGCGTACTTGTCGCGCCTGTTTCAAAAGGTAGGCGCGCGCGACCGTTTTGAATTGGCGTTGTTTGGCCTGAAGAACACGTATTGCGGACAAGCGTGGTGGGATGGGCCCAACGGTTTCGTCATGGAACCCGAACAGGAACGCGCGGCCCCCTTGGTCCGTTCTCTGGTGTTGGTGGAGCCGGCCCGCCGGCAGGGTTACCCGCAGGCGAGGTTGGCGTGAAAGTGCATAAGACTCGCGAGCGCGGCTCCCAACTGGTAGAAGCCGCAGCGATGATGGTGCCCTTTTTGGCGTTGGCTTTTCTGGTGCTCGACGCCGGATGGGCGGTGTTTGTAAAAGCCACGCTACAAACAGCGGTCCGGGAAGCTACCCGCTACGGAGTGACCGGTCAGCCGGGCAGCGCCATTCAGGGCGTGGCCCAGCAGTACGCGCTCGGTCTGCTGAGCGGCAGCCAGGCCGGCACATTAAGCATAAGCTGCTGGAATCCAGCTAATAGTAAGCCTAATCCCGCCGATACGACCGGATGCGGCGTGGGCGGGAACGTAGTGGAAGTTTCTGTTCAGGGCTACCAGGTCTCGCCACTTGCCCCACTGCTGCGTTCCGCGGTTCCTATAAACGTTACCGTGAACGCTGCCGATATTATCGAGGGGAGCCCCGCTCCGCCCCAATGAGAAGAGAGGATATGCGACACAAACGAGAAAAAGGCAGCAGTATTCTCGAGTTCGCGCTGGTCAGCACCTTCCTCCTGGTCCCGCTCATCCTGGTGCTCGCTACCGTGGGAATGTCCATTCTGAAATCGATCCACGTGACGGAACTGAGCCGTGATGCGGGGCGTATGTACGCCCGCGGTGTGGATTTCGGCCAAACCTCGAACGTCAACCTTCTGTTGCAGCTTGCCGACGGCCTCAATATTACGGCGGGCGGGGGTGATGGCGTCATCATACTTTCGAAGATCGAAGCAACCGGCAACCAGCAAGTGGTATGTGCTCAGCGGCTGGTGATTGGCAATGCCTCTCTGCACGCCAGTGACTTCGCAAGCCCAACCAAGTTCACGGACGCTGCCGAAGGGATGGTCGATATTACGGACGCCTCCGCCGATGCCAGCTCGTTTCTGAACGTTCTCAACATGAACACAGGCGATACGGCGTATGTCGCCGAGACATTTTTTCAGGGTTACAGCTTGCAGAACCTGTTTACCGGCTCGGGGATGTACGTGAGATCTATTTTCTAGGTGCTCGCAATGAGAAAACGCAAGGAGAGGGGAGTAGCAGTCGTTTTTGCCGCACTGCTGCTTCTGGTGCTGATCCCCATGGTTGGTCTGGGGGTCGACGGAGGCGTGGCATTTATGCTGCGCGCCCGGCTGTCGGCCGCCGTAGATGCAGCCGTGCTGGCCGGCGCCCGTTCTTTGAATGCCGGCGCAGACGTCCAGTCTCAAGCGGCTAACGCCACGGCAGTAGCGCAAAGATACTTCAACGCCAATCTTCCCCCGGGCACCTGGGGCAGCCAGAACCCGACCTACAACGTTAGCGTCAAGCAAGACAGTCAGTATGTACGGTCGGTCAGCATGACGGCCAGTATCGATGCTCCGCTCTATTTCATGGGGGTTCTGGGTCATCGCACCGCACATATTGCGATTACTGGAAAAGCTCAGCGGCGCAATGTAAATGTAATGCTGGTGCTGGACCGCTCCTATTCCATGGGAGCGTACATAGACAGCGGCGGCAATAGCGGATGGTGCGGGAAATGCGGCTCGATCCCAAATATGATCGCGGCAGCTAGTGAATTCGTAAATCAATTCGCGCAGGGAAGCGACAACGTGGGAATGGTCGCCTTCGGCGGAAATTACTATTTAGCCCCTCCGAGCACCAACTTTTCTTCTCTTGCCGGCCAGATCGCAAATATCAGTTCGTCGGGAAACACAGGATCCGCGCAGGCTCTGTGGGTGGCTTACAATGCACTCGCGACACTTCCCGATGCGAACGGACAGCCGAACGGGCAACCCGGCGCATTGAACGTGATCCTTTTCTTTACGGATGGCTTGCCGAACGGCATTACCGCGAATTTTGCACCTTATCGTTTCAGTCCCGATAATTGCGCCAAGGGAAGTAACTCGATGGTAGGGTGGATCGCCCAAACCCACGGGTTTGTCGACCCCGGCCCGACCAATGGGCTTTTCAATATCATTGCCACCAGTGTGTCGGATCCCAACGATGGCAGCATGTCGGAACTAATCCCCGATCGCTCGGGATGTAACTTCGGCGCAAACAGTTCCTTAATTTACAAAGACTTTAGCCAGATACCGCCAGTCGATTACTATGGAAATCTGACTAACGAAGGCATGTATAACCAGCCCCCATACAAGACGGTAAACCTCGCCGCCATTAGCCAGCCATCCCAAGTTGGGGCAGCCTCCGCGAATGCGGCGGACTATGTTGCCCAGCGATGGCGTGCGGGAGCCATTAATAACATCGTGCCGCTCGTATATACGATAAGCCTTTTGGATAACCCCGCCGAAGTCCCGGATCCGGTCTTCTTGAACCGGGTTGCTAACAGCATCAACAGCCCGATCTACGACTCTACTAAGCCCACAGGACTCTATATCAATACGAACTCCGCGGATCAGTTACCCGCGGCGTTCCAGCAGATCGCTTCGAAGGTGCTGCAACTTTCGCAATAGCTGTGGTCAACCAGGGCCGAAACAAATGCACCCGTCTCTCGCTGCGCCCCCTGCGGCCCACCCGGCTATGGTAGGTTGTAGGTGGCCAGGGACGCCAGAACCCACGCAAAAGACCGTATGATCCTGCGGGTCCAGTGTTATGCGGGGCGAAAAGCGGACGAACGGCCGGTGCGCTTCGAACTCGGCGGCACCGAGTACGTGGTTGAGGAACTTGTCGATCAATGGTATGGGCCGGAGGCCACGTTCTTCAAAGTGAGGGCCGATGACGGCAATCTATACATCTTGCGACGCCATGACGCGGGAGATGAATGGACTCTGGAGTCGTTCCGACGACTGAAGTAGCCAAACCATTTGCCATCACTGTCCGAACCGTTGCTGGAATCTATAGACGCCGGGACAACCGGGCTTACAAGCATAGCAAGAGCCCGCTATGGTAGCTCGGACGAGCCTCAGAGTTGCATTGTCGTCCGATTTGATCAAGCCCTAGGTCGAATTGCGTAGTCGGTCCATTCCGCGATCTTCCCATCTCTGATGAAGAAGACGCCTACCAGGTGGTACGCGGGGCTGCCATCCGATCGCGTGAAGCTGTCGATCCGTTCGTTGATCACCATGGGTCCACGGGCCCAGCTATCGAGTATCTGGAAGTTGATTTGGGATGACCGTTCCACATAGGACTTGATTCGATCGAGCGCTGCCGTACCGACGGCGGGCATGGAGGTCTCAGTAACCCGGTAGGAACAATTAACATCCAGGAACGACGCGATTTTGGCCATATCCCGCGTGCCAAAGGCTGCGCAGAAATCGGCCACAAGGGCCAAGTTTGCCTTTTCGGCGGCTGTCGGTTCGGCCGCTATCGCCGGAATCGCAAGTGCGGCGCCGGCCACGAGGAACTGGGAACGAGTCATGGCGCTAGTATAGTCACTCCTGACTGTTGCCGGCGCCGATCCTCGCAGCGCGACCGCGCGTAGCAGGTACCGCTCGCTCCAGCCTCGTGAAGCATCCCGGCCGAGAGCCGGTTCCTAGAGGACCGTGTGAGGCTACGCTTTGCCCGATCGCCCATCTTACTCAGGCGATACCTAGAAGATCAGCTTCATCCCCAGTTGAATTTGGCGGCCGCTAACTCCGGGCGTGACGGTAGTGGTGATACGCCCCGCATTACCATTGACCGTCAACACCTGCACGCCCGTGGCGGGATTGAGCGTGAAGCTGAAAGGCGAGCCAGTCGGGAACGCCAAGTTGGTGTGGTTCGGCAGATTGAAGCACTCGGCACGGAATTGCAGAACCGTCTTCTCGGTCAACGTGGTGTTTTTGATCAGAGATGCATTCCAAGCGACGAGCCCCGGCCCGCTGCCTAGCCAGCGCGCGGTATTGAGATAGCCGGGAGCCGGCTCGGCAATAGCAGCAGGATTGAAATAGTGAGTGACATTCCCCGGCTGGATGAGTTGGACTCCGGGAACGATGAGAGGCGTGGAGGCGTAGAGCGAAGGGAAGTTTGTAGGAGCATAGACCGGGCCACCCGGACTCAGTTGATAGGGATAGCTGGAAACCGGCGCCGCCGACGGCACTGAAAATGGCGGGCCGCTAGAGATCGTGAGATTATTCGTATATTCCCAACCGCCTAGGATTCTCCCCATGGCGCCGCGCGACGGACCGGGTAGCTGGTATGTGAAGTTGCCGGCTACGCGATGGCGCTGGTCGAAAGCGCAGCGGTCTCGATCGAGCGCGATGTTCTGCCAATACGGCGTGACACCTCCTTCCGCAGCTTCGTTGTACAAATCATTGCCCGTGTCTATGCATTTGCTCCAAACGTAAGAAGTCTGCAGGTTGAAGTTTTTGCCGCGGCGGTCGAACTCGAGCTGCAGAGAGTTGTAGTTCGAAATACCGTCGAGCGACTTTAGTGAGAGCGAACCGAAGTTCGGGTTAGCCAGGCAGTTGTTGCCGACGGCCCAGCAGTTCTTGCTGCTGTCGTCAACGATCACGTTTGGCGCAACCACGCAGCCGCCTGCTTTGACGCAAGCGGCGGAATTGAGTTCGGCGGAACTGGTGAAACCCGGGTATACCGGTTGCCCCAGTGAAGTGCCGATCGGGTAAGGTACATTGAGGTTCGCGCCGGCACGGGGAATGTGCCGGCCCTGCGATCCGACATAACTGACCGAGAAGGAGTTCGCCGCTCCGATCTGGCGCTGGATCGTCAGGTTGTACCGATAGGTGGTGGGGTCTTTGATGGAACCCACGACCAACCGGCTCGATCCGTTCAGATTCGGGGCCGGGCACCCAGCCACGGGCATGTCGTTCGTAGTAATCGGCGTGGGGAAACACGAGGATGTCATCGGTGCCGTGGTCGGGGCTCCGATCACGCCTGTAACGGTGAACGGAACGGTGTAAGTATCGGTGACGTAAAAATCCTCGAGAATCTGTTGTGTGTAGATGCCGGCGCCGGCGCGTACGACGGTCTTACCATTCCCTGCTAAATCCCAAGCTAAGCCGAGCCGGGGCTGGAAATCGCGGTAGTAGTTACCCCCCGGCCAATACGATCCGGTGACGAAGTTGGAGGGGCCGGTCCCAGGGCAAAAGGGAACTCCGGGTGACCCAAGCGGCTGGGTCGAACTGAAGTTGCACGGCCCGGGAAAATTCAACGGATTCGGCAAAAAAGATTCACGGCCCTTGGGATCGGTGGGTCCTGAGGTAACGTCGTACCGCAATCCATAGTTCAAAGTGAGCCGGGGAATAAGCTTCCACTGATCGGCGATGTACAGCCCGAGCGTCGCCTGATGATAGTCTCTCTCGGTGGTTGAATTTTGGGCCTGATAACTGAATCTGGTGGGTATCCCTTGCAAGAAGTTGGTCAGATTGGGGAAAGTCCAGCTGCCCGAATTGAAATCGCCGTTCAAGGAGTAGACGGCAAAACGCTCCAGGCTGCCGCCGAATTTGATTGTGTGCCCGCCGCGGACATAGGACAGCTCATCCCGGAACTGGGGGATAGCGTTGACGTTGATGAAGGGATCTATGGAATTTCCCCCGATCGTGGGGCCACCGGAAATAGCGATCGATTCATATACGCTAGGGCGTCCCGGAACCGAGAGCGGCGGTATGGCACCGGTAGGCCTCGAATCGGAATCGAGAATTGGAGCGGTATAGGAGAACGTGGCCCGTTGCACGAGGTTTGTGCTGACGACTCTTGTGTATCCGAGCGTAAAGTACAACCCACGAGAATACTGATATTCAGGGAAATTTGGGAGGTAGCTTGCGCTGCTATAGACGTCTCCGTGCCCTTCGTCGAATGTGAATCGCGTGAAGATAGCATCCCTGCTGCTCGGATGGTAGTCGAGACGGCCTACATAATTCGAATCGACGATGGGCGACAGTTGGACGCCTTGGACAAAATCGTATCCCGTCGTTCCATCCTCTGCCGAAGCGGGTGTGCTTGCGGTCGGCAGGAGACTGCCCCACATCGGAAGTACCTGTTGCCGGATCACAGGAGCGACGGTAATTGGAGTACGCCCGCCCGAACCGTTGGGAACCAGCCCTTGCTGAGACAAATAGTCGGGAACCAGATATGTCTGGTTCACCGAACTGGTCTGCCGGAATTGCTCGAAACTGCCGAAGTAGAAAAGCTTGTCCTTCACGATGGGGCCGCCCAGCGTGCCGCCATATTGCTTTCGGACGAACGGAGGCGGAGTCGCGGGATCGAAAAAGTCGCGCGCATTCAGGATTTTGTCGCGGAAGAAAAAGAAAGCGTCTCCATGTATGTCGTTCGTTCCTGATTTGGTGACAATGTCGATCACACCGCCCATACCGGGCAGCTCGGCCGTATTAGTGCTTAAGTAAGTCTTAAATTCCTCGACCGCGTCGACGCCGAGCATGACTCCGGCCATCGATCCGGGAGTGCGGTTGTAATTATCGTTGATAAGCGTTCCGTCGACGTACCAGAGATTTCCATTGATCCCTGAACCGTTGACCGTGATGCGGGTGCCCTTGCCGCCAAAAATTCCAGGAAACGGAGTGACGGACGTGGCCCATCCCGAGCCGGGACTAAGCTGGACAAGATCGGTAAAACTCCGTCCGTTCAAAGGCAAATCCACGAGCTGTTTATTCGTGACTTCGGAGCTGAGGGTGGCTTCCGTCGTTTCGACGAGGGGTGCTTCGCCCGTTACAGTGACGCTTTGACCAGTGGTGCCGCCCACCTGCATCGTCAGATCGTATCGTGCGTTCTGTCCCACGGCCAGCGGTATCTGCGTGACACGAATCGTCTGAAATCCCTGCACTTGTGCGGTGAGGGAATAAGTTCCCGCGGGCAACTGTAAAACGGAGTACTGCCCCATGCTGTCGGTCGCGGTGGTGCGCATCTGTCCCGTGTTGACGTCCATCAATGTCAGCATCACAGCCGGAATCACCCCTCCGGTCGAATCTCTGACGGTGCCGAAGAGGGAACCCTGGGAGATTTGCGCCGGAGAACTCGATGTGCAGAGTAACGCAAGCATCACTGGGAAATGGGCGCCGGCAAACCATGTTCGCCTCATTCGCATTTCTGTCCTCCAATACGTTCGAGACCGCGATTATACACCCCGGTACTTCACAAACTACGATGGTCCATACCAGCCGTGCGGTCGTGCCGCGCGTGGGAGGACAATGATTTCGGCGAATTGCGGTCGAGGGGTCTCGGTGAACGTTCCGTGCGAGTCGTAGCTTACTCAGTTGCCTCGCGCCGGCTGCGGCGGATTGATCACCGCTTCGTCCCAGTGTTCTTTGATCGTGCCGTTCTCGACCCGTACGACGTCAAAATGATCCCAGTGGTAATCGCGGCTGGGATCGTCGGGATCTTTCGCCGTTCGGTCCCACATCATGACACTGTAGGGTCCGTCGATCAAAGTTAACGCTGGTGGATTGATCCAGGCCTCCTGAATCGGCTTTGCGTCCTCGGGGCGGCGTCCGGGGATGCGGCTCATGAACTGTTTAAAGCCGTCACGTCCCTGCGGAACATTGGGATTGTGCTGAATGTAACCGGGGTCCATGGTTTTGTCGGCCAATTCCAGATGGCCGTACTGCAGCATATCTTTCAGCTCTTCGGTTGCAAGGACGAGCGTTTTCTGCTCCTCTTTGGAAAGCTTGCCGGTGTTCCACTGCATCGGGGGTTTCGGTGAGACACCTGTCGGAACAGCGCCCGAGCCTTTATTCTTCTGCGCGCTATCCCAGTGCTCCTGGACTTTTCCGTTTTGTATACGGAGGACAACGAAGCTGTTGGAGCGGTAGGTCTTCGACGGATCCCGCGGGTCCTTTTTCTCCGTTTCAAATACAAGCCACACGAAATCGCCGCGGGCCCCCATAACGACGGGCGGATTGTCCAGCTTGGCCGGAATCGGATTCTTCGGTTTGGCGAACTTCGAGAAGAACTCGACAAATCCCGCTCTCCCGGTGGGGGCATTAGGATTGTGCTGGATGTAGTCTTCGGCCTGATACTTCGAACTCAGTTCCAAATGGCCGCCCTGGATCACTTCACGCCACCAGTTCAGAACCATGTCCAGATTCTTTTTCTCCTGCGCATTCATGGGCGCGGTCTGCGGCATTGTGGCGGGGTTGATCGATTCCGCGAATGAGGGCCTGGTTACTGCAAACGCGAGCAGCAGATTACCGGCGACATAGGCGACACTTCGGAAGCTCATACGTACTCCTTATGAACGGCGGATTGGGTTTCAGTATACTTAACAGTTCCCATTGTCAGCAAAGCCGGTATTTGAGGATCGTTTGCGTTCTCCGGGCACCGGTCAGTTCAGTTCAAAAGGACGCACATGTTACAACCCCGGAGCCCGGATGCGGTATATTAGCGGTGCCTGTCGGATTAAGTCGACGGCTTGGTTGCATCTTTTCTAGATTCTGGAAGGTAGACCCGTGGCGAAGAAAAAGGCGGAGCCTGAAGGTGACGCAGGCCTATTGATAAACGCGGCGAAAGCGATCGGCAAAGCCGTTGGCAAAGTGGCTGCCGTTTCGGGCGCCAAGCCGGAACCGCCTGCTAAGTTGAACCAGAGCGAGGCAGCTTCGGTTAAAACCGGAAAGCTGCCGAAAAAGAACAAGCAGCGGCTGCCCAGACGTCAGAAAAAGATGCAAAAGAAAGCTCAGGCCAAATCGTCGGCGCCTGTTTCGACGAAACCTTCGGACAATCTTTGATCCGCCCGTTAAGATGCCGAACCGGACGGCCATGGCCGCAGTTCCGCATACCCGGCCACTGTCATTGGCCATCCACTGAAAACGCCAAGAGCGCATTTCCCGGCATCACGGGCAGCCGCGAATACCAGAGTTCGCGAATGACACCCCGCCCGCGATCACCGGCCCGCTTCCGTTGATTGAGCCGCCGCGCGCCGGCGTGCCATTCACCCCAGGAAAGTCCCGCAGAGTGTCAAAGTCCCAAATGATGGCGCCGGTTCGCGCGTCGTAGGCCCGTAGGTGGCCATCCATCGACCCTGAAAACACTGCTCCGGATATCAATGTTACCGGCGCGGCCTGCGCTGCATCCGGGCCTGCCCAGACCCGCTGGGCGCGGTGCGGGCGTGGTCCATGCCGTTTTTCCAGTCGCGATCTCGATTGCGGTGACACCGCCTCCCGCCTCTCCTTTACCCGCATCCCAGTCCGAGATCGAGAAATATGCCAACCGGTCGTCCGCAGCTCCACCCCACATAATGCCGCCCTGCGGACCGCCCTTCGCCAGCCGCTGCTGCCAGACGATTGTCCCTTCGTGGTCCGGGTCCAGCCCGTACACTACCCCCGATTTCGCACCCACAATCAGCAGCCGCCGCCCACCGCCGAGCAAACGCAAAATCGGAGGCGCTCCGATGTCTCCGTCTTGCCCCGGTTTTCCCGGACAATTGGCCCGCTGCTCGGTTGTGCACCCGAAATTAAATACGTCAGCCGGCAATAGTTGCCGCGACCACAGCAAACGTCCGGTTCTCCGATCAAACGCCAGCACCGCATCGCTGCTTCCCGTCGGCGGATCTGAGTAGTTCACGCCGGTAGCTGCGTAAACGATATTTCGCTCCAGATCCAATGTAGGCGATGACCAAAGCGCCGCCCCTGAAGGACCCATCTGCTGTGTGCCCACGGAGCTTTGCCCGATCTTCTTCGGCGCCTCTTCGATCCTGTAAGTCTTCCACAACACTTTGCCGCTGTTTGCATCCAAAGCGGCCAGGCTGCCTCGGAACGTGCAGCAGGCGTAAGCAGGATTGGCGGCGGCCACCTGTTCTGCTCCCCCGGAAACCGGAACGTAGAGCACCCCGGCATCTAGTTTCGGTCTACCGGTAATTTCGGAATAGAGATGTCATCCACCCGCGTGTTCCAAATCAAGTTTCCGGTGCGGGTCTCGACCGCGTACATCTTTCCCTGAAGATCTCCGAAATAGGCGCGGCGTCCGTCTTCGCTGATGAGCACTGCGGTCCGCACTCCCTCAGCGGCCTGATACGTCTCGCCAGCAGCGCCTGTCTCCGCTTCACCGACAGGGGCAGATTATCATGGCATTTTCGAGCCGGGCGCATAGGGGGACATTTCTAGTTGGCTCAAAGAGGAACTTTTCACTTGGCCGCGACACGTTATTCTCGGGACGTTGTTGCTCGACAACCCGGCTGGTACACTGCCCTTGTGCTGTATCGGGTGTCAGGCTTTCCTGTCTTTTGTGTTACGTTTCTCGGGGTATTTAGCCCGCTACAAAGCCCGGCTTTCGCCCAGGAAGCGCGTTTCAATGTAGATACGACGCTGGTATTGATTCCGGCGAATGTTACTGATCCGCTGAACCGTTTTGTCCTCGGGTTGCGGCAGCAGGACTTTCATCTCTTCGAGGACGGTACAGAACAGAAGATCACGCACTTCTCCGGCGAAGATACGCCGCTCTCAGTCGGCCTGGTAATCGACACCAGCGGCAGCATGGGCCTGAAGTTGGAAACCTCGCGGCAGGCCGCGACGCAATTACTGAAAACCATGAATCCGCAAGACGAGGCATTTCTTGTGGAATTCAGCGATCGCGCGGAGTTGCAGTCTGGATTCACGAGCCGGGTAGAGGATATAGAAAATAAGCTGAAATCAATGCAACCGGGTGGTCTGACGGCGATGCTCGATGCCGCGCAGACGGCCCTGAACGAGATGAAGAAGGCCAAGAACTCGAGAAAAGCGATCGTTATTATCTCCGATGGCGGCGACAATCACAGCCGGTATACGGCCGCGGAAATCGAGGGTCTGGTTCGCGAAGCAGACGTACAAATTTACGCCATGGGTGTGTTCGAACCGTCGATTTTTATCGGTATGAGCAGGGAAGAGATCTCAGGCCCGCGTTTACTGGCAGAGATAGCGGAACAGACCGGCGGGCGCGTCTTTGCGGCCTCGGATGTTAACGATCTACCGAGCGTTGCGACCAGGATCGGGATCGAATTGCGTAACCAATACGTGCTCGCGTACTCGCCGGCCAATCAGAATAAGGACGGAAAATTCCGTCGTGTAGAGGTCAAGCTCACCGCGCCTTCCGGACTTCCGGCCTTGAAAGTCCGTTGGCGTACCGGCTATTACGCGCCCAACCAGTGAGCGGCGTTTTATCGATGCCCGGCTGGGTGCCCTATTGGATGTGCAACGGGCGCGTGAGGCACGCCGCGTACGGGAGATCCCATAGGCGCTCGCGGAGAGCTGATACCGCCGGTGCGGAGACCCCACCCGAGAGATGAAGGAACGCCGCTTCCAATCGGGTGTAGTTGCGGATACCGGATGCCGCTAAGCCCCAGTCCGTAGGAGGTACCGATTCCGTAGCGCTGCCAATAGAGCGAATTGAGTGTCGATTGATACGGGCTCCAGAAACTAAGTCCATAGGGGCTGACCAGGCCGAGCGCAGGAATGCCCGTCAGCGGAAAGTAACTGAATCCGGCCAGATCGATTCCGGAGGCACTGGGTAGACTCGGGTCATCGGAGATCAGAGCCGCCGTGGTGTTGTCCGCATCCACCACCTGGCTGCGCGCCATGGCCCAGTTCTCGAACTGATCGTCGCCGGCGAAACCGGATTTCTCGGTCAGAAGCACTACTGCCAATGGAAGCGTCTGTCCTTCTTCAACCCTAATCGGCTCTCCTCCCGCGAGCGAAGAAACCTCTGCGTGCCCTTTCAAGGCTCGCACCCGCGCTGGTTCGGAATCGATCCGATATACGCCGAGGCCGGGCAGTTTCACGCTCCAATCTTTGTATACGAGGACCGGTGGCGCGGAGCCTGTAGCTTCACCTGATTGGACGATCGCGGAACCCGCCAACAACTCGACGCGGCTATTCGAAAGGCTGCTGGAAACTAACCGGATCGCGCTATTCTCGCCCACCCTAAGGAACACGCCCGGTGTGAGGAGCACTTCGGCGCGCCCCTTTTCGGTGCGCAGCTCATTTCCCTCGCCGATGTCGGGAAACCGCCCGAACTTCTGTTCCAAAGGCTGGCCGCCCAGGGAAACAGCGCCCTCGAAGAAATACACGGTGCCGGCATGAGTGGAAATTACCGATTGCGCCGCGGCTGAAACACACGCCGCAGCAGCCAGGAAACACAACCTTCCCGAGAGAACGCGGTTGTGAAGCATGAGTGCCCCTTCGTCTCCAAAGTATGCGCCCCGGGAAAGGGTCGCGTCAACCCTCGCTCGGGGCGTGTCGTTTCGGGCATGTCGAGTCGGGAGTGTGGGCGTTCTGAGGGGATGGGCATGCGCATCATCATCGCGGTGGACGCGACCGAGCTCTCGCGCCCATCCACATCAGGCGGGGCAGCTTGGTTCAGTGCTTGCCGGTTCCCAGGTCGTCAGAATGCCCGGCTTTCAGGCGAGACCATTGGGCCGTGGGACGTCCCTCGGTACGCGTGTTTTGCTCGCCGCTAAACCGCTGGGGCCAGCCGGCGGGCGAGTCCTCCCACGTCTCCTGTCTCCCATAGACCGTCAGATCGAGCAAGCGGTAGCTGTTGTCCATCGCTTCGACGCCGCGGCTTGTCGTCCAGTAAGTCTCGAAGACATTCGATCCCTGGCGTAAATAACAGACGATGTGCATCCGGCCCACCCGGCGTCCGGCCAGGAGTGTGTCGAGCGAGCCCTGGGCCGAGTACCAAGGCATTTCCCATCCCATGAAGTCGCGGTACCGGGCGCTCTCTGCAAATGGGCCCTGGCAAAACACGGCGAAGGTGACGTCGCGAGAATGAAGATAGGACAGCTCGCGAACCTGCGATGTAACCCAAGTGCACCCCTCGCACTGCTCTGGCGCGGGGTGGCCGGTGTGCCACATAAAGTAATAGGCCAGAAGCATGCGGCGTCCTTCAAAGGCATCGAGCAGTGTCACCGTGCCGCCTTCGCCGATGACCGGCGTGGCGCCATCCACCGCCACCATGGGGAGCCGCCGGCGAGCGGCCGCAATGGTGTCGCCTTCCCGTGTGTGCGCCTTTTCTCGAAGCCGTAAGGAATCCAACTCCGCCTGGAACGTGCTTCGATCGACTATTTTGGGTACTCGCAGTTCATTGTCGAGCGGGGTCATGATTTCTCCTCTGCCGCGCGCTTGCGAGCGGCTTCCTGAGGGTCGGTTATTATGTCGATCCACTTCGGATTGAGGGATGCCTCCGCCTCGTAGTTGTCGTGCCAATTCCACCACCTATAGGGCGCAGTCTGCGGGTAACCATCGGGCGAGTCCTCCCAAGTCTCCTGCCGGCCAAGGGGCGTGAGATCGAGGTAGCTCCACGTGGTGCCCATCGCCTCGTCGCCGCGATGATTGATAAAGTACGTGCGGAACACCTTGTCCCCATCATGGATGAACACACTATGGCCATGCCACTCGTTCACGCCAAAGTCGGTGTCGAAGCTGTCGGTAATGGTGTACCACGGCATCTTCCAACCCATTCGTGCCCTCAGGCGCTCGATGTCGCTCTGCGGCGCGCGCGACGCGTAGGCGAGCGTGGTGTCGCGGGCGTTCAGATGTGACAGATGGGCGACCTGATCCGCGCCCAGGGAACAGCCGCGGCAGGCGTGGTCAGGCCATCCGAACACGCCGGGCTCGAAGAAAGCGCGGTAGAGAATCAACTGCCGGCGGCCTTCAAACAGATCGAGCAGGCTGACCTTGCCCTTGGGCCCTTCGAACTGGTAGGGCTTCTCAACCGACATCCACGGCATCCGGCGGCGTTCCGCTGCGAGCGCGTCGCGGGAGCGGGTCAATGCCTTCTCCTTCGCAAGAAGCTGTTGGCGCACGGCCTCCCACTCCTGCTGCGGCACGAGCCGCGGTGCGCTCGCCGGGAGAGACCCTTTCGCGAGTTCCTTTTCATTCTGCTTGCTTGTGGACATCTATTTTTCCCTTCCTTGCTGAATCCGCCCGAGGCGATTCGCTCCAAAAACTTTTCTGATTTTGCCGATGCAGACCGCCAGAATCCCTCCGGCCGATGCCGCTTCGGCGACCATTACTGCTGTGCTTGCGATGCATACCGGACACATATGCCCTCCTCTGAACTTCCGCTCGATATAACCTGATGCTTAGTGCTCACGAAATAAATTTACGGCCGGATGTCGAAACGGTGTGAGTGACAAGTGTGGCGGGATTCCGGTGGACTCTCTGATCAGCGCCGCGGCGCGTGCCCTATCGGCCGGCGATGCCCTCGGCGCGTTGAAGCGGGTCGCCCTACGCGATGATGCGCCGGCGCTCGCGCTTCGCGGCATTGCGATGGCGCAGCTTGGGGATCTGGCTCGCGCGAAAGCGCTCTTGCGAAACGCGGCCCGGGCATTTGGTCCGAAGGAGGCAGTGGCACGCGCGAGATGCGTGGTCGCCGAGGCCGAAATCGCCCTGGCTTTGCGCGACCTCGGCGGCCGTGAAAGGGAGCTCGGTGCGGCACGCGCGATCCTCGAAGCGCAGGGCGACCGGTTGAACGCCGCTTATGCGCGCTACATCCAGGTCCGCCGCCTGCTGCTGATTGGGCGGCTGGACGAAGCGGAGCGGATGCTGGCCGACTTTGACCCGGGGCCCTTCCCACCCTTATGGAGGGCCGCCTACGAACTGGTGATAGCCGGGATCGCGATGCGGCGCATTCGCACGGAAGCGGCTCGGGACGCGCTCGCGCGCGCCACAAAAGCCTCGCGGCAGGCAGGCATTCGAGCGTTGATGACCGAGGTGGAAAGCGCATGCCGCATCCTGGACGCGCCGGCCGCGCGCTTGATTGCAAATGGTGAGGAGCGCCTTCTCATGCTGGATGAGGTCGAAGCGTTGCTCGCATCGAGAACGCTGGTCGTGGACGCTTGCCGTAATGCAGTCCGTGATCGCGGCGCCGTTATTTCGCTTGCTAAACGTCCGGTGCTGTTCGCGCTCGCGCGAGCCCTGAGCGAAGCGTGGCCTGAGGATGCACCCAGGAAAGCCCTGTTGGCAAGAGCATTCGGCGCCAAATTCGCTGATGAATCCCATCGCGCGCGTTTGCGGGTGGAAATCGCGAGGCTGCGGCGGATACTTCGAATGGTCGCAGAGGTGAACGCAACCCAGCGCGGCTTTGTTTTGACGCCGCGCCGTGCACGCAAAGCCGTAGTCCTAGCCTGGCCGGTGGAAGACGAGCACGCGGCAGTACTGGCACTGCTTGCAGACGGGGAATCATGGTCGAGTTCGGCCCTAGCGATCGCACTTGGCAAAAGCCAGCGCACAGTACAGAGGGCCCTGGACTCGCTTGCCGAAGGCGGGAAAGTCCAATGGTTCGGCCGGGGCCGGGCGCGCCGCTGGGTGACGTCGTCTATACCGGGCTTCACGGCGCCTTTGTTACTGCCCACTCCGCTGGCGATTGATTAAGGTCAAAGTATGCGTAGATCAACGGCAGAGATCGTCCAGGAGTATGGCCCGTTTCCCGATGTGGGCGCGGTGCATGGAGTTGCGTATGACGGCCGGCACGTCTGGTTTGCCGCGGGAGATAAGGTGAACGCCCTCGATCCCGCCAATGGGAAGATCCTGCGCTCAATTGATGTCGCTGCGAATGCAGGAACGGCATTCGACGGGCAGCACCTATTTCAGATGAATGAGGACCGCATTCTGAAAATCGACCCAGGCACGGGCCGCGTTCTCGGCGCCATCCCGGCGCCTGGCGGCGGCTCTAACTCGGGGCTTGCTTGGGCCGAGGGGTCGCTGTGGGTCGGGCAGTATCAGGGCCGGAAGATCCACCAGGTCGATCCGGATACCGGAGCGATTCTCCGCACCATTGAGTCCAATCGTTTTGTCACCGGTGTTACTTGGCTCGGCCCAGAACTTTGGCACGGAACCTCGGAAGGTGATGAGAGCGATCTGCGGCGGCTCGATCCTCTCACGGGAGAAGTCTTGGAAATACTGGATATGCCGCCCGGAACCGGAGTTTCGGGGCTCGAATCCGACGGTCGCGAGCGCTTTTTCTGCGGCGGAGGAAAGAGTGGGAAGCTGCGAACAATCCGGCGGCCGCGGCGCGATTCGCGGTAAAGTTTAAAATGGTTCTGGCCAAATAAAATAAGGGCGCCGAAGGTCAACCGGCCATGATTCAGTGATCGATACCGAAGCGTTACAGCGCGAACTCACACAACACCTCGAGGGCGAAGTACGGTTTGACGCGATCTCCCGCGCACTCTATTCCACGGATGCGAGCGTCTATCAGATAGAGCCCCTGGGCGTGGTCATTCCCAAGCATCGCGAGGACATATTGCGCACGGTTGCGATCTGTTCCCGTTTCCAGTGTCCGCTTACGATGCGCGGTGGAGGCACCTCGCAGGCTGGGCAAGCCATTGGGTCCGGCCTGCAGGTGGATATTTCCAAGCACTACAACCGCCTGCTCGAAATCAACGCCGAGGAGCGCTGGGCGCGGGTGGAGCCGGGAATCGTGCTGGATGAATTGAACGCGCAGCTTGCGCCCTTGGGCCTGCGCTTTGCTCCCGATATCTCGACGGCGAGCCGCGCCACGATCGGCGGAATGATCGCGAATAATTCCGCCGGCGCTCGCAGCGTTATTTACGGCAAAACCATCGATCATGTTCTGGAATTGACGGTGGCGCTGTCCGACGGCAGCACAGAGCATTTGCGCGAAGTGCGGCGCGGTGAAGTCCCGCAGGGCAATTCGCTCGCGTCCTCCTGTTACGCAACGGTTTTGCGCCTTGCCTCTGAGCACGCCGCCGAAATCGACCGGCGCTACCCCAAGGTTTTGCGTCGTGTTGGCGGCTACAACTTGGACGAGTTCACCAAACCCGAAGGCTCCGTCAACTTAGCGAAGATGATCGTGGGCTCCGAAGGCACACTGGCCGTGGTCTTAGAAGCCAAAATAAGGCTCGTCCCTCTGCCTAAAGCGAAAGCGGTAATGGTGATCGGGTTCTCTGATCTGCTCGAAGCTTTGCGTGCGGCCCCCGTAATCGTCAAGCATGGACCATCCGCAGTGGAGGTGATGGACAAATCCATTTTAGACAATACCCGTCAGAACGCGGCCCTGGATCGGATTCGCTCAGCCATCATCGACGGTGATCCCGCTGCTACGCTATGCGTCGAGTTTTATGGGGACCGCAAGGACGATTTGCCGCGGCGTCTTCACGCGCTCGAACAGGACCTCCGCGCTCAGAACCTCGGCTGCTCCTATTATCATGAGACAGACCTGGCGGCGCAGGCGCGCATCTGGAGCTTGCGCGAGGCGGCTCTGGGACTCTCGATGGCCATGAAGCAGGACGCCAAGTCGATCTCGTTCGTCGAGGATACGGCGGTGGCGCCGGAAAGACTCAGCGAATTCATCGGCCGGTTCCTGCAAGTCGTCCGCAATCATGGAACCACAGCCGGTGTGTACGCCCACGCGTCTGTGGGCTGCCTCCACGTGCGGCCGGTTGTAAACATGAAAACCGAAGAGGGCGTCCAGAAATTTGAGAGCATCGCCCAGCAGGTCGCCGACCTGGTGCTCGAGTACGGAGGCGCTCTTTCCGGAGAACACGGTGATGGCCTGGTGCGCAGCCCGTTCATGCGCCAGATGTTCGGTCCTGTGCTCTACCAGGCCTTCCGCGAAGTGAAACAGGCTTTCGACCCGCATGGAATTTTCAATCCCGGCAAAATCGTGGATGCGCCGCCGCTGCGGGAAAATCTGCGCTTCGGCCCGAAGTATCAAACCCCCACGCTCAACTCCTGGTTCGATTATTCCGAATACGGCGGCTTCGGCCAGGCGGTCGAAATGTGCAGCGGCGTAGGGGCGTGCCGGAAGAAGCTGGCCGGCACGATGTGCCCCTCCTATATGGCGACGCGCGAGGAAGCGGATTCCACGCGCGGCCGCGCCAATGTGCTGCGCTTGGCGATGACCGGACGACTGGGCGAGAGCGGCTTAGGTGATGACGGCGTATTTCGCGTGCTGGACCTGTGTCTCGAATGCCGCGCCTGCAAATCCGAGTGTCCCGTGGGCGTCGATATGGCGCGCTTCAAGAGCGAGTTTCTGGCGGACTATTGGAGCCGGCACGGCACGCCTTTGCGCGCCCGGGCTCTAGGCAATATCCATAGGCTCTCGCGATGGGGCAGCCGCTTTGCACCCATGGTCAATCGCGCCGCCGCCAGTGGACCGGTGCGTTGGGCGAACGAGAAGTTCCTCGGCTTGGACCGCAGGCGCGTTCCTCCCGCCTGGAAGCGTCAAACGTTGGAGGGTTGGCTGGCCCGCAATCCGCGGCCAAATGGCGGCCGCCCGGTCGTCCTGTTCAACGACACTTTTCTTAACCATTACTCCCCCGAAATCGGCATCGCGGCGATTGAAATTCTCGAACGAGGCGGTTATGGCGTAGAAACCGTACGGCCCGCGTGTTGCGGCCGGCCCCTGATTTCCCAAGGACTGCTCGCCGAAGCGCGAGTGCAGGCGGCAAAGGTGGTTGAGGCGCTATTTCCGATTGCGAGAGACGGGCAAAAAATTCTATTCTGCGAACCGAGTTGTCTATCCGCGATAAAGGACGACGCAGCCTCGCTGCTGCGCGGCACACAGCAAAAACAAGCACAAGTAGTCGCGCAGGCCTCGCTATTGTTTGACGAGTTCGCCTCAGAACTGGAGCTTCCGTTACGGCCCGGCCCTTCGCGCATTCTGCTCCACGGACATTGCCATCAGAAATCCATGGGCCTCCTCCCTGCCACGACTGCGCTCCTCAAACGCATTCCCAACACCACCGTAACCGACCTCGATGCCGGCTGCTGCGGTATGGCCGGATCCTTCGGCTATTCGCGCGAACATTATGAGGTATCCCGCACCATCGCTAACCGGCGCTTAGTGCCCGCGGCCCAGGCGATGAAACCGGGCGAGGTGCTGGTTGCGCCCGGGACCTCCTGCCGCCACCAGGTTCTGGATTTGGCGGGCGTGACCGCCGTTCATCCGGCGACGCTCATCCGCAGTCTGCTATAACGACCGCGGCGGTTCGATTATTCGCCCTTGTCGATTAACAAGAAATAGCCGGCGCTATCCTGGGAGTATGGGTGTGCCGACTTTAATCTCTTTGGAGCAGTATCTGAGTACCTCGTATTCTCCGGATAGAGAGTACCGCGCGGGCGCACTTGTGGAGCGGAACGTGGGAAACCGGAGCCATGCCCGGCTGCAACTCGCGCTGGGGGCTTATTTGTATCGCCGCCGCAAACAGTGGCAGATGGAGACTTTTACCGAACTGAGAATCCGAGTCCGCGAAGACTGGTATCCGATCCCGGACGTGTGTGTCTATGAAACACCGGCGCCGGACGACGAGGGTCCTTCCCGGCTCCCGCTACTCTGGATCGAAATTTTATCGCCTGACGATCGAATGATGGACGTCTGGGATAAAGCACGCGATCTGGTTGCGGCGGGCGTGCCTTTGGTTTGGATTGTCGATCCAACCTCTTTGGAAAGCGAACTCCACACATCCCGGGCATGGCAAGCGTTCCGGAAAAGACGCTCCGCGTGCCGGATTCCCCTATCGTGATTCCGCTCACCGAGGTCATCGACGAGTAGAATGAGGGTAGATATGCGCATCCTGTTGTTCAGCGGCAAAGGAGGCGTCGGGAAGACCAGTCTCGCCGCAGCCACCGGATTGCAGCTTTCCCGCCTCGGCTACCGCACCCTGGTGATGAGTGTCGATCCCGCCCATAGCCTGGCGGACGCTTTCGATCTGAGCGGCGATCTATTTCACGGCAAAACGGGCGACCCGTACCCCATTAACGACAAGCTCGCGATACACGAAGTAAACATTCAGAAAGAGATCAAGCGGCACTGGGGGCAAATCTCGGCCTATGTAATTTCCGTGCTGCGAACCACCGGCATTAGCGACGTCGAGGCAGAAGAATTGGCGATATTGCCCGGCATGGAAGAGCTGAGCGCCATGATGTGGGTAAACACGTTCCGCCGCGAACAGCGCTACGACGTGATCGTACTCGACTGCGCTCCGACAGCCGAGTCTATGCGCTTTGTCAGCATGCCCACTACGCTCGAATGGTACATGCGCCACATCTTTCCGGTGCAACGAGGGGTACTGAAAGCAGTGCGGCCGATTGCGAACCGCGTATCCCCGATCGAACTCCCGCCCGATAGCTACTTTGCGAACGTGAAAGACCTGTTTGCCAAGCTCGACGGCATTGACGAACTCCTGGAGGATCCGAGACTCACGAGCGTGCGCCTGGTCACCAACCCGGAACGGATGGTCCTCCGGGAGACCCAGCGCGCCTTCGTATACTTCTCGCTGCATGGGCTGACCGTGGACGGCATCATCGTAAACCGCGTTCTGCCCGCCGAAGTGAGCGATGTCTGGTTCGCGGAGTGGCGATCGTCCCAAGCCCGTGTGCTCGAAGAGATCGAGGCATACTTTGCTCCCGTGCCTGTGAAACGCGTGGCGTTATTCACGCATGAGGTGCTCGGCAGCGAGCGGCTTGAAGAACTCGCCCGGGCGCTCTACCACCAGAACGAAGATCCTGCCGCGGTGACCCGCACCGAAGCGCCTTTTGCCTTCGTCAAAAGCAATGGGAACTACGCTGTGCGAGTCCAGTTGCCCTTCGCCGTGAAGGGCGAGGTCGGGCTGTTCAAAAAAGGCGATGAGCTGGTGGTCGAGATCGGAACGCTGCGCAGGCACATTGGTCTGCCCACCTCTATGGCGAACCTCTCGCCAAGCCACGCCAAATTGGAAAATCGGGTTTTGACTGTAGAGATGAAGGAGAACTGATATGGAAGAAAGAGTAGGATCAACTGCTGACCCCGGCCTCGGCTGTTTCTATTGTGAAACGGTGCGGCCTTTTATGCGCCGTGTCTGGTCGGACGCCACTCGGGATCATTTCCGGAACGCCCGCGTAGAGTTTCTGAAGGGCATTCGGACCGTGCTCGACGCCCGCATTGCTCGCATGTCCCACGAAGCGCACAAGGGAACACACGTGGTAGTGGAATAGATCGGCTTAGGGCAAGCCGGCAGAGGGTAAAATAAGCGAGAGATCATCTGCCTTGCCGGACTTCATCCTTCGCCCGACCGCCAAATTCCTGAAGCTTGGCACGATCGCCGCTGCGTTGGTATTTCTGGGGCTTGAGATCGCGTATTTTTCTGCCTGGCGAGAGATCGAGAGTCTGAAATTCCTGCCGCTCATCGTTCCTTTGATTTTGCTCTGGCCCCTGGCACGCTGGCTGCGCTGGCGCTCTACCAAGGCGATGATTTCCGGCGACCGCCTCCGCTACCAGATCGGAATGGCAGCCAGAAGCACGCGTACCATTCAGCTCTCGAAGATACAGGACGTGCGAGTGGACCAAGGCGTGTGGCAGCGCATGTTCGACATCGGCGATATTTCGCTCGAGACTTCGGGCGAAACCAGCCGGCTGACGATCGGAAATGTCGACCGGCCTCAAACGGTAGCGGACGAGCTGTTGAACCGTTCGCAGCACAGCACCGCGACCGGCCCCGTATAGACCCGCGTGCGAGCTGCCTCAGTTCTCCGATTTCTTGCGGATCTTAATATCCAGCCGCTTGATTTTCTGATTGAGCGTCGACAGCGGCACATGCAGGCTCTCGGCCGCTTCCGTCTGACTCCAGTTGAACTGCTCCAATCGCTCAATGATTACCCGGCGCTCGAAATCATTGCAGATCTCAAACAGCGAAGCATCGGGCGGCAGCGGATTGCCTTCGCCGCGATTTAAGCGGACGCCGTTCGCCTCAAGCAGCGGTTCCGGCAGCACGTCTATGGGCACCGCGGTTTCCGTGGCCAGCACGACCGCGCGTTCCACTACGTTCTCCAGTTCGCGCACGTTCCCAGGCCAGGAGTGCTCCATCAGTACCTGCATTGCTTCCGGTTGGAAGCGAAGCATCGAGCGGCGGGCCGCCGGGTCCAGGAACTTGTTGTTCTCGTGGCAATAGTGGGTGAAGAAGTGTTCCACCAGCAGAGGGATATCCTCTTTGCGCTCGCGCAGGGGCGGGAGCACAATGTTGATCACGTTCAGCCGATAATATAGGTCCTCACGAAACTTCCCTTCTTTGACGAGTTGAAACAGGTCCGCGTTGGTCGCGGCCAAAATGCGGACGTCGACGCGGACGGGCTCATTTGCTCCCAACGGCACAAACTCCCTGTCCTGCAGAACTCGGAGCAGTTTCACCTGTGTTTCGGGCCCGATCGTTCCGATTTCATCGAAAAAGATGGTTCCGTGATCGGCTACCTCGAAGTATCCCTTCTTCGATTGAATCGCGCTGGTGAAGGCGCCTTTCACATGGCCGAACAAGGTCGATTCCAGCAGTTCCGGCGGAAGCGAACCGCTGTTTACGGCCACGAACATATGGTCGGAACGCGGAGGAGCCGAATTGGCGTGAATCGCCTTGGCCACCAGTTCCTTTCCCGTGCCGGTTTCGCCGGTGATCAGAATGGTTGAGCGGCTGGAAGCGACCTGCGCCACCAGGTCCAGCATTTTCACCATCCGGTCGCTCTTGCCGATGATGTTGGGGAAGCTATAGCGCTGCTTGAGCGCGCGTTTCAATTGCCGGTTTTCGGATTCCAGCCTGCGCGCTTCGATCATTCGATCGATTTCGAGCAGTAGCTTTTCGTTATCCCACGGTTTGGAGAAGTAATCGTTGGCCCCGGATTTGAGCGCGTTGACCGCCGCCTGCACCGACCCGTATGCCGTGATCATGAAGATCGGCGTTTCATGGTCACGCTCCCGAACCTCCGCCAGCACTTCCATCCCGGAGCGGTCCGGCATCATCAGATCGAGCAGCACCAGGTCATAGCCGCGCGTCTCCAGTTTGCGCAGGCCTTCGGTGGCGTTCTGGGCTAGATCGACCCGGTAGCCTTCACTGCCGAGGAGCATTTCCAAGCCTTCCCGGATATCGGCTTCGTCGTCAATTACCAGGATGTGAGCTTTTTCGGAGGGAGTGCTGGAGGCAAAAGCAGTCATCTCAGGCAGCGGTTACCGGCTTCCGCGCCAGGTCGACAGAGTGCAGCTTCCCCGATCGCGCGAACGGAAGCTCGATCCGGAACCGCGCCCCGCCCGCCGGACGGTTCGAAACCTCTATCGAGCCGCCATGTTCCTGAATGATTCCGTAAGTCACCGAAAGTCCTAGCCCCGTGCCTTTCCGCGCTGCCTTGGTAGTGAAGAAGGGATCATAAATACGATGGAGGTGTTCCGGCGCGATTCCGGAGCCGGAATCGGCCACTTCGATCTTGGCGCCCGACTCCTCCGACCAGGTCCGAACTTCCAGTGTACCGCCCGCGGGCATGGCGTCACGGGCATTTAAAAACAGGTTCAGAAATACCTGTTGTAACTTGCCGGCATTGCCGTGAATAGGCGCCATCTCGGGCTCGAGAGCAACCCTTACCTGAATACCGCTCTTCTGAAGCTGGTGCTCCAGCAGGGAAAGCGTCTCTTGAACCACACGGTTCAGGTTCAAATCGCCGAACGAAGTCGTGGACGTGCGCGAGAAGTTCAAAAGGGAATTCACGATCTCGCTCGCCCGGAACGTTTGCTTCGCGATCTTATCGAGCATCAGCGATTTCTGGCTGTCTTCAGCCACTTGCTTGGCGAGCATCTGCGCGTACGTGG
This sequence comes from Terriglobia bacterium, assembly GCA_019242155.1. Taxonomy (GTDB): domain Bacteria; phylum Acidobacteriota; class Terriglobia; order Bryobacterales; family Bryobacteraceae; genus PSRJ01. The sequence goes on from JAFAWA010000013.1 coordinate 25,555, forward strand.
AAATAACCGCGAGCGGTGTGTTCACTTCGTGAGCCACACCGGCCGCCAGCAGTCCAATGCTGCTCAACTTGTCGGCTTGTACCAAGCGCTGTTCGAGCTCGGCGCGGTCGGTTACATCGTCGAAAATGATCAATCGCCCGATCTGTTCCTGGTTCTTCGAGACCAGAGGGGCGATTGCGAGATTCAGAACCGTCTCGCGTCCGGGGCCGCCGTTGTTGTTGGCCTTCTGCGGATTGAGCGCGAATTTGTAGATGTTGTGAATCCCGCTTTCGCCCCGCACGCGGTCGAACTGCTCGACCAGATCCTGCGGAAACAGTTCGGCAAGGCTTCTCCCCAAAGCGTACTGCCGGTCTAATCCGGTGAGCTGCTCCATCTGGCTGTTCCAACTCTCGACGCGATCATTGAGGTCGGCCGCCAAAATTCCGACATTGATGGATTCGACGATGTTCTCGCTGAATTCCTTCAGCCGCTCGTACTCTTCTACCTTCCGCTGCAACGAACGGTACAGCAAGGCATTCTCGATGGCGATGCCGACATAACCTGTCAGCGTCACGAGCAGCTCAATGTCGACCGTGGACAAGTAATCTCCGTCCACGGTGCGGCTGATTCCCATGTACGCAATGGTTCGGCCCCGAACGGTGCAGGGAAGATAGTAGGTGAGATCTAAATCGGCGATGGTGCGCCGGACGGAAGCGGGCCAGGCCCGCGAGATCGCATCTAACTGGTGCCGAGTCCGTTCGAAAAACAGATAAGGCTCCGGCAGCTTCCACTCGAGGAAACTCAGGTCCAGTTCGTAGTCAACCGTAGCCAGGCGGGCGTTGGGTCCCATGGCCTTTTTGAGCCTGAATTTGGAGGCGTCCGCCGAACCGCTGTCCTCCGCCAGAAAGAACGAGAGGTGCCGAATGGCGAGCGTATGCAACAGGCGCTCCCCTACCGAGACGAGCATTGCATCCAAGTCCGTCTCCGAACTCAGTTCGCGCGCAAATTCGATCAACGTCCTCCGGTAGTCGTATTGGTCGCGATAGAAGAACTTATCCAGCCGCTCCTGGATCCAATTGCGAATCGGTTGGAACAGGAAGGCCGTCATCAGCATCACGGTGATTAAGCCTGTATTGCCCAGATCTTTGAAGTTCTTCTGCACCAGGCTGCCGAGCGAGAACACGATTCCGTAAAAGGCCGCGAGCACGCAGACCGTGGACAGAGTGTAGGCATAGCCGCGCCGGAAGAGTATGTCCACATCCATCAGCCGGTAACGCACAATCGCATAAGCGAGCGAAAGAGGAATCACCGTCAGGGAGAGGACCGACATCTTCAGGTACTCATTCGGCGTCGCTCCCAGCGCGTACGGAATCGTGTAGAAGACGGTAAACGGCAAAATGCCGCAGAAGGTCCCGTTACATAGCCACTTCAACTGCTGGCGGACGATGGGATCGTCGGCTTTCCGGTACTCCAAGCTCAGAGCGATTGCCCCTACCAGGTAGGGAGCGGTGACCAGCACCATCCAGATCCGGTCCAGAGCCCACCGCAGTTGCACCAGAGGCACAGCGATGGAGAGAACTCCCGAGGCGAACGCCAGGTATCCGGCAAAGAGCACCAGAGCCGGCAAGTAAAGTAGCGCCGTGGGGGCGGGTCCGTGCAGCCATTTTCGTGGCTCGGGGAACGTCAGGCAGAAGTGCAGGAAGACGGCGGGAGCGAGCAGTCCGGCGGCTACATTTCCGAAGTAAATAATCTTGTCGAAGCCATTTAACTGGCCGGTAAAGTGAAAGCAGAGAAACACGAAGGAGGACAGGCACAGAATGTAGAAGTGCTGGGCCTTGTGGGCGCTCCCGCGGCGGAAATACACGAACAGCCCGATCAGCAGATACGCCGCCCCTACGGCGTACTCGTAGATCACCGCGCGATCCACCGGCGCTTCGCCGACAATCACGTTAGCGTCAAAGTCGATCGCCCGGCGGAATACATGGTAGACCGCCTTTTTCCACGAGCCTAGACCCGCCAGGACCTTCGTGACGTCGGAAGCCTTTGTTATGGGAGCCCCGTTGATCAGTTGCAGCCGGTCTCCCGTGCGCAGTCCGGCCTTGTATCCCTGACTCCCCGCCGGAACCGACAGCGCTTGGACGCCGGCGCTGAGATCTACCCAAATGACTCCATCGTCGGGCAGCCGGACCCGGTGCAACTGCTGGAAATTAATGACGGCTGCGACACTCGCGGCAAGTGTCAGGAGCGTCAAGATAGCGGTCGAAAATTGGAACTTGAGTTCCTGAAACATGGAGCCGCCGTAAGCCTTCGCGAGACAACCGTCCGGCCCCTGCAAAGCACTTTTGGGGCCTGCGTTAGGAACGGTCGCTTCCGCCTCAGATTATCTGATTTTCGACCACTTACACCTCCGCTTGCAACTTCTAATCCAGTTTTTGGGATACCTACACTACGAGGAAGTGTAGTCCGTGAGGGCCTCAGTGGTTGCGATTACACGGCGGCGCATCGCGGCCGGCCCGCTTCGGGCCGCCTCAGACCGCCCGTAAGAAATGGCGAGATGGTATACACTATTGGTTCAGCGAGGCGACTCGTCCCAAACCGCATACCGGCCTATCGAACGGCGCTGGTTAGAATTTCAGAAACGCGCCCATGAGAGCCATCATCCAACCCATCCTTTTGACGGTTCTCTCTCTGTTCGTCCTTACCGCGGCCGATTCTCCCACGCCGGCTCCCGCCGATCCTAACGCCCCCGCGGTCCAGCCGGCCG